>CAJKCQ010000037.1 GCA_905198475.1 uncultured Sutterella sp.
CGGCCGAGCCCGTGCGGCGCTACCTCGCTTCGCGGGGGCTCGGGGGCTGCGACGCGAGCCCGATGCTGCGCGCCGAGGCGCTCGCTCCCTGCTGGGACGCCGCGGGCGATGGGCGCCCCCGGCTCGTCGGGCGCTTTCCGACGATGCTCGCGCGGGTGACGGACGCCGCAGGCGGCCTCATCACGCTCCACCGCACCTTCCTCACGCCCGAGGGCGCCAAGGCGCCGGTGCCCGCCGCGAAGAAGCTCGCGCCCGGCGCCGTCGAGGGCGGCCTCGTGCGGCTCTTCCCGCCGACGGCGATCCTCTGCCTTGCCGAAGGAATCGAAACGGCACTCTCGGTGCACGAGATGACGGGGCTGCCCGCCTGGAGCGCGATTTCGCTCACGGGCTTCCGGCGCTTTGAGACCGTGCCGGAGTGCGTCGAGGTCGTGCGCATCTGCGGCGACAACGATCGCTCCTACGCCGGCGCGGCCGGCGCCTACGAGCTCGCCGCGCGCCTGAAGCGAAGCCGCCCTGGGCTCGAGGTGAGCGTGCACATCCCGGCCGAGGCCGGGACGGACTGGAACGACGTGCTCATGCGGGGCGGCGGGCTTTCCTTTTAGGAGCGCTTCGCGCCGCTTCTCTTCGTGAGCACCGTGGCGCTCACGCCCGCGCAGATGATGATCGCGATGCCCGCGGCGGTCGCGGGCGCGATCGGCTCGGCGAAGACCACGAAGCCGAGGACAGCGGCGAAGACGATCGCGGAGAACTGCAGCGCGCTCGTGAGGAGCATGTTGCCCGCGCCCCAGGCGCGCGTGAGGCAGAGCTGCGCGAGGGTGGCCGTGACGCCGATGCCGAGGAGCGCCGGGAGGTTCTCCGCATGCATCGGGGTGAGGCCGCCCGCGGTGACGAGCTGTCCGAGGAGGCCGCAGGTCGTGCCGAAGAGCGTGAAGTAGAAGACGATGCGCCAGTCGGGCTCGCCGAGCTTCGTGAGGCCCTTCACCTGCATGTAGGCGAGCGCGGAGAAGAAGCCCGATGTGAGGCCGATCAAGGCCGCGGTCTCCTCGCCCGCGTGCACTTCGGGGCGCAGTGCGAGCACAACGCCGACGAAGCCCGCCGCGACGGCGGCGAGAAGCCCCGCGCTCGGCCGACCGCCCGCGCGCAGCGTGAGGATCGAAACGAAGAGCGCCATGTAGAGCGGGCTCGTGTAGTTGAGCGTCATCGAGGTGCCGAGCGGCAGCACGCCGAGCGTCCAGAACCAGATCGTGAGGCCGAGCGTGCCGAAGAAGCTCCGCTTCATGTGCGAGAAGAAGAACTTCGTGCGCAGGCTGCGCCGCGTGAGGAGCACCCAGAGGGCGATGGCGGCGAGGCCGAAGAGCGAGCGGTAGAAGACGAGCTCGAAGGTCGAGAAGTGTTCGGCGCCGAGCTTCGTGCAGACGGCCATCAGCGAGAAGAGAAGCGATGCGGCGAGCATCCAGAGGCTTTGCATGGCGGACCCTGGCGGTGGGCGGTTTTCAGGGATAAACAAAAGCCCCGCGGCTGGCGGGGCTTTCAAGAGCGTCCGCACCGAAGGGGCTCCGTCGTCGGGGGCCCTTCGGAGGACGCTCGGGGAAGAGCGTGTGCAGACGGGGTTACTGCGCCGTCTCCTCCTTCTTCGGCTCGCGGCGCAGCTTGATGTGCAGCTCGCGGAGCTGCTTCTCGTCCACGGGCGACGGGGCCTGCGTGAGCAGGCACTGAGCGCGCTGCGTCTTCGGGAAGGCGATCACGTCGCGGATCGACGGAGCGTCCACCATCATCGCGACGATGCGGTCGAGGCCGAAGGCGAGGCCGCCGTGGGGAGGCGCACCGAACTGCAGGGCGTCGAGCAGGAAGCCGAACTTGCGGCGGGCTTCGTCATGGTCGATCTTGAGCGCGGCGAAGACCTTCTCCTGAACGTCCTCGCGGTGGATACGGATCGAGCCGCCGCCGATCTCCCAGCCGTTGAGCACGCAGTCGTAGGCCTTGGCGTAGCAGTGCTCCGGATCCGTGAGGAGCTTGTCCTCGTCGCCGTCGAGCGGGCAGGTGAACGGATGGTGGCAGGCGACCCAGCGCTGGTCTTCCTCGGAGTACTCGAACATCGGGAAGTTGATGACCCAGAGGGGCTTCCAGCCGGCCTTGAAGAGGCCGTTCTTCTGGCCGAACTCGGAGTGGCCGATCTTCAGGCGCAGCGCACCGAGGCTGTCCCAGACGATCTTGGCCTTGTCGGCGCCGAAGAAGACGACGTCGCCGTCCTTGGCGCCCACGCGGGCGAGGATGCCGTTGAGCTCGTCGTCGGAGAGGTTCTTCACGATCGGCGACTGCAGACCTTCGCGGCCGCGGGCGATCTCGTTGACCTTGATGTAGGCGAGGCCCTTGGCGCCGTAGATCTTGACGAACTCGGTGTAGGCGTCGATCTCGGAGCGCGGCATCGAAGCGGCCCCCGGGACGCACATGGCGACCACCTTGCCGTTGTGGAGCGACTTGACGCCCGAGAACACCTTGAAGGCGGAGTTCGCGACGATGTCGGTCACTTCATGCAGGCGCAGGCTGATGCGCAGGTCGGGCTTGTCCGAGCCGTACATCGCCATCGCGTCGTCGTAGAGCATGACGGGGAACGGATCGACGAGGTCGACGTTGATCGCCTCCTTGAAGACCGTGCGGACGAGCTTCTCCATCAGGGAGCGGATCTCGTCCATGTTCATGAACGAGGTCTCGATATCGACCTGGGTGAACTCGGGCTGGCGGTCGGCTCGGAGGTCTTCGTCGCGGAAGCACTTGACGATCTGGTAGTAGCGGTCGAAGCCGGCGACCATCAGCATCTGCTTGAAGAGCTGCGGGGACTGCGGCAGGGCGTAGAAGCACCCATCCTGAACGCGCGAGGGCACGAGGTAGTCGCGGGCGCCTTCAGGCGTGGAGCGCGTGAGGGCCGGCGTCTCGATGTCGATGAAGCCGTTGGCGTCGAGGAACTTGCGGAAAGCCATCGCGGCGCGGTAGCGCGTGCGGACGTTCTTCTGCATCACCGGGCGGCGCAGGTCGAGCACGCGGTACGTGAGGCGCGTCGTCTCGGAGAGGTTCTCGTCGTCGAGGTGGAACGGGGGCGTCGCGGACGGGTTGAGGATCTCGAGGTCGTGGCAGAGCACCTCAACGCCGCCGGAGATCAGGGAGTCGTTCTTCGTGCCTTCCGGGCGGGCGCGCACGAGGCCGACCACCTTGAGGCAGTATTCGTTGCGGCAGCGGTCGGCGGTGGCGAACACCTCCGGACGATCCGGATCGCAGACGACCTGCACGAGGCCTTCACGGTCGCGCAGGTCGATGAAGATCACGCCGCCGTGGTCGCGGCGTCGATGGGCCCAACCGTAGAGGGTCACAGTCTGGCCGATGAAGGACTCGTCGACCAAGCCAGAGTACACGGTTCGCATACAAACTCCCAGATTTGCCGGCTCCGCGATGGAGCGGCAGGGTAGAAAAACAAGAAAAAATGAGGCGCGGCCGAGGCCCTTTCAGGTGGCTCGGGCGACCTTGAAATTCTTCGCGCGCGTCCGGAGACGAGGGCGCTCAGGTGGCGCCGTCAGGGTTCTTCCGGACATGCCGTCGCTGTAGTTTAGCTCGAACGCTCCTTCTCCGAGGACGTTTGCCCCACGGCCGCCGGGCGCGCGGCCTTCCCGGCCCGGTCCGCCGGACCGAAGTCGGGGGCGGAGGTCGGGGTCATGACGCCCAGGGAGACGTGGAACTTGAACGCGTCTTCGACCGTGGTCGAGGTCGGCCGCGCATCCTTCTTCTCGATCATCATCACGTAGCCCGAGGTCGGGTTGGGCGCCGTCGGGACGAAGACCGTCATCATGTCCGTGCCTTTGAGTTCGGCAAGCGTGCGCTCGGAGGGCGTCGATACGACGAAGCCGTAGGTCCAGCACCCGGCGCGCGGGAATTCGACGAGCACGACGTCGCGGAAGCTCTGCGTGCGGTCCGAGAGGACGGTCTCCATGATCTGTTTCACGCCCGAATAGATCGGACGCACCACCGGGATCTTCTCGAGGAGCCGCTCCCAGTGCTTGACGAACCACTGGCCGATGAAGTTCGCGACGAGGATGCCCGTCACGAAGATGAGCGCGGCGGCGATGACGAGGCCGATGCCCGGGATGCTCATGCCGAGCCACGCGTCGGGGCGCAGGTCGGGCGGCAGGAGCTGCACGACCGAGTCCGACCAGCGGATGATGGTTTCGAGCACCCAGAGGGTGATGGCGAGCGGGACCCAGAGGAGAAGCCCTGCGGAAAAGTACTTCTTGAGCATGTTCGCTGCGGCGTCCGAGGGGGCGCCTGTGAGCCTGAGAAGAAAGAAGGCCGCGCGGCGGGCGGTTCCCGCAGCACGGCCTTTGGGTTTGCGCGGCTCCCCGACGGGGCCGCGGAGGCACGGAGGAGCGCTCCCGCTGAGGGGAGGGCTACTTATCCGTGTGGCGGTGGGCCGCCGGCACGGCCTTCGGGCCGCCGCTGAAGTCCGTGGCCGCCCAGCCCGTGCCCTTGAGTTCGAACCCGGGGGCGGAGAGCTCCTTGCGGAAGGTTTCCTTGCCGCACTTGGGACATTTCGTCAGGGGCTTGTCGCTCATCTTCTGCAGGTACTCCTTTTCGAAGCCGCAGGATGTGCACTTGTACTCGTAAATCGGCATGATCAGAGGCCCCTCGTGAAAGGGGCGCAATAGGGTTTTGTTGGCGGGCGAATTATAGAAAACCGGCGCCGGCCGATGGGGGCCGGACGCCGGTCCGGTGTGGTGCGGGGCTCCGTGCGGGGCCCGCGTGGAGGACGCGTCAGTCCTCTTCGTCGCGCTTGTAGTGCGAGGCGAGCTCGGCCTGGCGCGCGGCCGGCACGGGCTGGTAGCTCGCGAGCTCCATGCTCCACGCGCCCGTGCCCTGCGTGAGCGCGTGCAGGCGCGTCGCGTAGTCCTCGAGCTCGGCGAGCGGCACGAGGGCGGTCACCTCCATGTCGCCGCCCGGGAGCGCCTCGGTGTTGGTCACCTGGCCGCGGCGGCCGGCGAGGTCGCCCGCAATGTCGCCCATGTACGCCTCGGGCGCGGTCACCTCGACGGTGACGATCGGCTCGAGCACCTGGGGCGCGGCCTTGGCGAGCGCGTCGAGGAAGGCCTTGCGGCCCGCGGCGACGAAGGCCACTTCCTTCGAGTCCACGGGATGGCTCTTGCCGTCGTAGACGATGACCTTCACGTCTTCGAGCGGGTAGCCCGCGACGTAGCCGCGCGCGAGCACTTCGCGCACGCCCTTCTCGACGGCCGGGATGAGGTTGTACGGAATAACGCCGCCCTTCACCTGGTCCACGAACTCGAAGCCCGCGCCGCGCGGCAGCGGCTCGACCTTGAGGTACACCTCGCCGAACTGGCCCGCGCCGCCCGTCTGCTTCTTGTGGCGCGCGTGGCCTTCGGCGGGCGCGGAGATCGTTTCGCGGTACGGGATCGAGGGCGCCGCCGTCTCAACCTCAAGCTTGAAGTTCGCGCGCATGCGGTTGAGGATCGAGCGCACGTGCATGTCGGTGAGGCCGCGGATCACGGTCTCGTTGAGCACCGTGTCGTGCTCGACCGCCATCGTCGGATCTTCGTCCTGCATCTTCGCGAGCACCTCGTTCATACGCGACTCGTCGCCGCGGCGCTTCGGCCGGATCGCGAGGCCGTACATGGGCTTGGGGAAGTTGATCGGACGCATCCGCACGCCCGCGTCGGTCGGGTCGCCGTGGATCACCGAGCCGTAGTGCAGCTCGTCGATCTTGGCGAGCGCGCCGATGTCGCCCGGGCTGAGGAAGTCCGTCTCCTGGGTGTTCTTGCCCTGCAGAATGAGCGGGCGCGGGGCCTTGATCGCCTTTTTGCTGTCGTCCACGTAGGTCACGGAGTCCTTGCGGATCGTGCCCTGATGGACGCGGAAGATGCCGATCTTGCCCACGTACGGGTCGTTCACGATCTTGAAGACCTGCGCGACCACGGGCATGTTTTTGTCGGGGTAGGTGCGGAAGGGCGATCCGTCGGCCTTCTGGAAGAGCGCGTCGTTCGCCTCGCCCGGGTGCGGGAGGTGGCGGATGATCACCTTCATGAAGTCGCGGATGCCGATCAGGTTCTTCGCCGAGGTGAAGCACACGGGGATCACGTGCCCTTCGCGGAGCGCCTTCGTGACGAGCGGGTGCAACAGACGCGGATCGACGCTGCCCTCCTCGAGGTAGCGCTCGAGCATCTCGTCGTCCTCCTCGACCACGCGCTCGATGAAGGCGCGGTGCACCTCCTCGACGGTCATGATGTCACTGTCGCCGTCTTCGCGGTCGAAGCAGTCGATCACGTGGGTGCGGTTGCGCGTCGGGAGGTTGATCGGCAGCACGCCCGGACCCCAGGTCTCGCGCAGCTCCTCGAGGCACTTCTCAAGGTTGGCGTCGGGGAGGTCGAACTTGTTGATGACGATCATGCGGCACAGGCCGCGCTCTTCGGCCGCGGCCATCATGCGGCGCGTGAGGAGCTCGGGGCCGCGCGTCGGGTCGATCACGGCGCAGACGGTCTTCACGGCGTCGAGCGCCGAGAGGTCCTGACCGAGGTAGTCGGGGTAGCCCGGGGTGTCGAGAATGTGGATGCGCACCGGCGTGAGGTCCGTCATCGCCGTGTCGACGTGCGCCACCGCGAGGCGGATCGAGTGGCCCACCTCCTTTTCGAGCGCGTCGTTGTCGCACATCGTGTTGCCGCGCTCGACGCTGCCGAGTTCGGGGATCATGCCGGAGCGGTAGAGCATCGCCTCGATGAGGGACGTCTTGCCGCAGGAGCCGTGGCCGACGAGGGCCAGAGTGCGCAGATTCTCGGTGGAGTAGTTGCTCATGGCTGATCCTTCTTAAGGAGTGGATTCAGACCATTGTGCGCCCCCCGCGTCCGGATGGGGAGGGTACTCCGGGTAAGTCTTGATTGCGAATGCTCGACAAAACAAAAAACGGCCGGAGGGCCGTTTTCGTGCAATACTTGAAGGTTCCGCTCCGCTCAGACGGGCGCGCCGGGGCGCACCACAAGCTGATAGCCGACACCGCGGATGCTTTCAATCGCAAGCTGCTTGCCGATCACGGCAATGAGCTTGTGGCGGATCGAGGAGACGTGCACGTCGATCGCGCGGTCGTAGGGGCCCATCGGACGGCCGAGCACCTTCGGGTAGATCTCCTCCTTTGAAACGGGCTTCCCCACGTTGCGCGCGAGGAGCTCGAAGAGCGAGAACTCGGTGCTCGTGAGCTCGATCGCGGCGTTGTCGGTCGTGACGGAGCGCTGCGTCGGATTGACGGTGACCGGGCCAACGGTGATCGGCGAGGCGACGGCGCGCGAGGAGGAGGTGCGGCGCAGGATCGCGTTGATGCGCGCGACGAGCTCGCGCGGCGGGCAGGGTTTCTGCACGTAGTCGTCCGCGCCGAGCTCAAGGCCGACGATGCGGTCCACGGGATCACCCTTGGCGGTGAGCATCAGGACCGGAATCTCGGACTTCTTGCGCAGCTCTTTGAGGACTTCGACGCCGTTCATGCCGGGCATCATCACGTCGAGCACGATGAGGTCGAAGTTGCCGCGGGCGGCCTGCTCGAGTCCCTCGGGTCCGCTGTGCGCGGGCGTGGTCTGGAATCCTTCGAGCGTGAGGTAGTCGACGAGGAGCGTGACGAGATCGACGTCGTCGTCGATGATGAGGATGCGGCGCGGAGTCTTAAACATTTAGTCTACTGATGCAGAACAAGATTCCCGGCAATCTTAACAACAATTTTTTAATTTCAGATCGAACCGGGTTGAAACCTACGCCCGCCGGCCACTGCAAGGGGCAGAAACCATTTCTCACATTTTCCGGAGAAAAGTTAACGTGGTGCCCGTGACGAACTCAGTGTTTCCCAAGGGTGTTTTTTGAGAATGTCCGGAAAGAAATCCCCTTTGCTGGAGATACATCAGATGCATAAGAAACTGCGGACGGCGCCCGTAGCCGCCGCGCTCTCCCTCGCGCTCGCCGGCTGTGCGGTGCAGGCGCCGGACCTCGAGCGGATGACCGCGCAGACGGCGCCCGAGACCTGGCAGCGCTCGTCGCTCCCCGCGGGGTCCGTCCTCTCCTGGGAGAACTTCTGGGAGCGTTGGGCCGATCCGGTCCTCCCGCGCCTCATCGAGAAGGCGCTCGCGGCCAATCCGGACGTCGAGACCGCCGCGGCCAACCTGCGTGCGGCGCGCGCCTCGGTGACGGCGGCGGACGCCGTGCTCTGGCCGAGCGCGAAGGCGGGGGTCGACGCGGGCCGCATCCGCTCGAACGGCTCGACGAGAAGCTCCTATTCGCTCGAAGGTTCGGGCTCGCTCTCGCTCAACCTCGCCGGCGCGGAGTTCTGGGAGGCCGACGCCGCCGAGCTCAAGGCGCTCGCCTCCTACTACACGCTCGAAGACGTGCGCGCGGCGACCGCCGCCGCGGTCGCCGAGGCGTACGTGAACCTGCGCGCCGCCGAGGCGCAGCTCGAGATCGTCAAGAAGTCGCTCTCCAACTACATGGAGACCGCGGACACCTCGCGCTGGCAGTTTGAAGCGGGCACCGGGGCGGCCTCGGAGGCCGAGGACGCGCAGGTGCAGCTCGCTTCGGCCCGCGCGCGCATCCCGACCCTGGAGGGCGGGATCCTGCAGTACCGCAACGCCCTCATGCGGCTGACGGCGACCCCGGTCGCCGAGCTCGGCCTCGAGGCGACGGGCCGCGTGCCCGTGCCGCCCGACGGCGCGGCCGCGGTGATTCCCGCCGAGACCCTCGCCCACCGGCCCGACGTCCGCGCTGCGCGCCGCACGGTCGAGGCGGCCGTGGAGAGCCTGAGGAGTGCGAAGAGCAGCTTCTTCCCGACGCTTTCGCTTTCGGGGAACATCGGTACGACCGCCGCGGTCGTGAGCGCGCTCGGCGCCGCCGGCACGGGCGTCGCGGGACTCTCCGCGGCGCTCTCCGCGCCGATCCTCAACTGGGGGGCGCTCATCGCGGGTGAGGAGAGCGCCGCGGCCGAGCTCGACCGCACGGTTGCGGCCTACCGCTCGACCCTCCTCTCGGCGCTCGAGGAGACCGACAACGCGCTCGCCTCGATCGCCAACACTGAACGGCGCCGCACGGATCTCGAGCGCGCCGTCGAGCACGCCCGCACGGCCGAGATGCTCTCGCGCCAGGAGTACGAGGCGGGCATCGGCGACTACACGATGCTGCTCTCCACGCAGCGCTCGCTCCTCTCGGCCGAAGAGACGGAGCTCACCAACCGCGCCGACCGCGCCAAGGCCTACGTCACCCTCTACCGGGCCCTGGGCGGCGCATGGGCCGTGGAGGACGCCCGGCGGGCGCCCGGCAGCGACACGAATGAAGACCGTTGAGAACGGGACGGAAAGGAAGAGAAATGACTGAAGAGAAGAACGACGCCCGCAACGCTCCCGCGGCGGTCGAGAAGCTTTTGGGCGAGAAGCGCCGGCCCTGGTACGTGCGCGCCGTGCCCGTCGTGGTGGTACTCGCGCTCGCCGCGGGCGGGGCCTGGTGGTGGCAGAAGAGCGCCGCGGGCACGCAGAAGGTGAACTACGTCACCGAACGGGTCGTGCGCGGCCCGATCAGCGTCACCGTGTCGGCCGACGGCACCCTCAAGCCCACCCGCACGGTCACGCTCGGCTCGGAGCTCTCCGGGATCGTGCGCAAGGTGAACGTGGACGTGAACGACTCGATCTCGACGGGCGACGTCCTGATCGAGCTCGACACGCGCAACCTCGAGTCCAAGGTGGCGAGCGCCCGCGCGTCCCTCGCGAGCGCGAAGGCGCAGCTCGCGCAGAACCGCGCGACTCTGAATGAGGCCGAGGTGAAGGACCGGCGCCTCAAGGAACTCAACAAGCTCTCGGGCGGCAAGATGCCCTCGCGCACGGACCTCGACGCCCAGGAAGCCGCGGTCGCCACGGCGCGCGCCGCCCTCGAAGTGGCCAAGGCGAACATCGCCGACGCCGAGGCCTCGCTCTCGCAGACCGAGACCGACCTCTCGAAGGCGATGATCAAGTCGCCGATCGACGGCGTCGTGCTCGCGCGCTCCGTCGAACCGGGCTACGCCGTCGCCGCGAGCCTGCAGGCGGTCGAACTGCTGTCGCTTGCGACCGACCTCTCCGAGCTCGAACTCCAGGTGAACGTGGACGAAGCCGACATCGGCAGCGTCCAGGCCGGTCAGAAGGCCTTCTTCACGGTGAGCGCCTATCCGGACAAGAAGTTCCCCGCGACCCTGACGAAGGTCGCCTTCGGCTCGACCACGACCGAGAACGTCGTCACCTACACGACCTATCTCGACGTGAAGAACCCCGAGCTGCAGCTCCGGCCCGGCATGACCGCGTCGGCGACGATCTCGACCGCGCACAAGGACCAGGTGCTCCTCGTGCCGAATTCGGCCCTGCGCTTCGTGCCCAACAAGAACGCGGGCGCGGAGGAGGCCTCCGCGGGATCGGGCATGCGTTCGGCCTTCATGTCCGGCCCCCCGCGGGGCGGCCGCGGCGGCTCGGGCAAGACCGCCAAGGAGGAGTCGGGCGCGCAGCATGCGCAGCGCATGCGCACGCTCTACGTACTCCGCGGCGGCGAGGCCGTACCCGTCACCGTGACGACGGGCCTCACCGACGGCGCGCACACGGAGATCGTTTCGGGCGAAATCTCCGAGTCCGACGCCGTGATCGTTGATCAGCAGCGCGCGAAGTCCTGAGCGGAGGCGACATGACAGACTCCCCGCTCATTGAATTCCGCGGGATCGGCAAGCGCTACGGCGAAGGCGAGGCGGCCTTCGTCGCGCTCCACCACATCGACCTCACGATCCGACAGGGCGAATTCGTCGCGATCATGGGACCGTCGGGTTCGGGCAAGTCCACCGCGATGAACATCATCGGCGCGCTCGACCGTCCGTCCTGGGGCGAATACCTCTTCGAAGGGGTGCACGTCGAGGGGCTCACGAACGACGAGCGCGCGCTCCTGCGCCGCCGCTACATCGGCTTCGTCTTCCAGGGCTTCAACCTGTTGCCGCGGACGACGGCGCTCGAAAACGTCGAGCTGCCGCTCCTCTACCGGGGCCTGAAGCGCGCGGAGCGCCGCGAGCTCGCCCGCGCCGCCCTTGAGCGCGTGGGGCTCCTCGACTGGGAGCACCACACGCCCGCGGAGCTTTCCGGCGGCCAGCAGCAGCGCGTCGCCATCGCCCGCGCGATCGTGATCAAGCCGAAGCTCCTGCTCGCGGACGAACCGACGGGGAGCCTTGACAGCGCGCGCAGCGTCGAGATCATGAAGCTTCTCAGCGATCTCAATGAATCCGAGGGCATCACCGTCGCGCTCGTCACCCACGAGCTCGACATGGCCCTCTACGCCAAGCGCCACGTGGTCTTCAAGGACGGCGCGCTCGTGCGCGACGACCGGGGGCTCCCCGGCCGGGGGCCCGCCGCACATGACGAAGGGAGGTCGAAGTGATCGGCAACGCACTGCTTCTCGCGCTCAGGCAGATCTGGCGCAACCCGATGCGCAGCCTTCTCACCGTGCTCGGCGTCGTGATCGGCGTCGCCGCGGTGATCACGATGGTGACGATCGGCAACGGCGCGAGCTCGGCGATCAAGGCCGAGATCGAGTCCTTCGGCAACAACCAGATCATGTTGCGCCCGGGCATGCGCCTCGGGCCCGGGCAGAAGATCGGCGCGCCGGACTTCAAGGAGGGGGATGCCGAAGCGATCCTCACGCAGCTCGCCGGCGTCGTCGCCGTGGCGCCGCAGGTCTCCAAGAGCGTCACGCTCGTGGCGAACGGCCGCAACTGGCAGTCGAGCATCACCGGGACGACCTCGAGCTACTTCACGATCGACAACCGCACGATCGCGGACGGCCGGAACTTCGAGCCGGTCGAGGAGCGGGCGGGTTCGGCCGTCTGCGTGATCGGCTCGACCATTGCGAACGAACTCTTCGGGCGCACCGCGGGCGTCGTGGGCGAGCAGATCCGCACGGGGAGTTTTTCGTGCCGCGTGATTGGGCTTCTCAAGACCAAGGGGTCGGCCGCGATGGGCGGCGACCAGGACGACGTCGTGGTGATGCCGATCAAGACGGTTCAGCGCCGCCTCATCGGCAAGAACAAGGTCTCCGCGCTCCTCATCCTGATGAACGCGGACTCGGACCGCGATCGCCTCAAGGACGCGATCAAGGAGCTCATGCGCGAGCGCCGCTCCCTCTCGGCGGGCGACGACGACAACTTCCAGATCATGGACACGGCCGAAATCGCCGCCAAGGTGGCGAGCACGACGGGCATCATGACGACGCTCCTCGCGGCTGTGGCGGGCGTGAGCCTCCTCGTGGGCGGCATCGGCATCATGAACATCATGCTCGTGTCGGTGACCGAGCGCACGCGCGAAATCGGCATCCGCCTCGCCATCGGCGCGCTCGGGCGAGAGGTGCTGCTGCAGTTCCTCATCGAGGCGCTCATGCTCGGCTGCATGGGCGGGCTTCTCGGCATGGCGCTCGCCTTCGTCGCCTCCTGGGGGGGCTGCGCCTGGATGAACGTGCCCTTTGCGGTTGACCCGGGCATCAACCTCCTCGCCTTCTCCGTCTCCGCCTTCACGGGCATCGTCTTCGGGTTCTTCCCGGCGCGGCGCGCGGCGCGGCTCGACCCGATCGAGGCGGTGCGGCACGAGTAGCTCCGGCTACGCACCCCGCCCGAGATGCGCAAAAGGCCCGGAACTCCGATGGAGCGCCGGGCCTTTTGCTGCGGGGCGGCTCGAGGCCGAGCCGCCCCGGGTTGGGAAGGACGATCAGAACGGAACGTCTTCCTCCAACTGATCAATCGGACTCGAGGCCGCGGCGGGCGAGGGCTGCGGCGCCGGGGCCTGCTGACGGGCGGGGGCGGGACGGGGCGCGGACTCGAAGCCGTCCGGCGAGGGCGCGTAGCCCGCGTCGCCGCCGTCCTGACGGTCGTTGCGGCCGCCGACGAACTGCATGTTCTCGGCGACGATTTCGGTGGTCCAGCGGTCGTTGCCGTTCTGGTCGGTCCATTTGCGGGTGCGCAGACGGCCTTCGATGAAGACCGAGCGGCCCTTCTTCAGATAGTCCTTGGCGAGTTCGGCGGAGCGGCCGAAGAGCACGACGCGGTGCCATTCGGTCTCTTCGGTGAGCTGGCCGTCGCGGTTCTTGTAGCGGCGGGAGGTGGCCAGACGCAGCGTGGCGATGGCCGTGCCGCCGTCGGGGGTGTAGCGGACTTCAGGATCGGCGCCGAGATTGCCGAGGAGCATTACCTTGTTGAGGGAAGCCATTTTCGGGACAAAATCAAAAAGTTACGGGATCAAAAACTAAGCTCAGGCTTCCTCAGGCTCTCGGCCGGAGCGTGGGGGCTCCTTCATGCCAATCGCTGAGGCGAGCCACAGAAGCATAGCAAAAGCACAGGTGAAGAAGACGGCCTCGGCTCCCCAGTGGAGCGTGATCCAGCCGCCCAAGGCGCCGCCGGCGAAGAGGCCGAAGTTCTGCAAGGTGTTGTAGATCCCGAGGGCGAGTCCCTTGTCACGCGGCGGCGCGAGCCGCGAGATGAGGCTCGGCAGCGTCGCCTCGAGCACGTTGAAGCCGCTGAAGAAGAGGCCGAGAAGGAAGCTGATCTCCCAAATCGAGTGCATCAGATAGGCGAAGAGCACGAAGGCCGCGCAGAAGAACCCGAGCACCCAGCGCATGATGCGCACGACGGCGTTGCGCCGCTCGCCGATGATGATGAGGGGCGCCATCACGGTGAAGCCTGCGAGCACGGCCGGCAGATAGACCCACCAATGGTGCTCGGAGGGGAGCCCCATTTCGGTCAGCCGCGTCGGAATCACGACGAAGACCGCCATGAGTGCGGCGTGGAGCACGAAGATGCCGATGTTGAGGCGCAGCAGCTGCGGCTCGAGCGCGATTTCGCGCCAGGTCTTGTCGGGTTCGGGCTCGTGGTGCCGGCCGGGTGCCTCCGGGACGATGAAGCGCACGACGAAGACCGCGGCGACGGCGAGCACGCCCGTGAGGAGGAAGATCCCCGGGAGGCCCCAGAGGCGGGCGAGGGGCGGCGCGATCACCATCGAGAGGGCGAAGGTGAGTCCGATCGAGGCGCCCACCATCGCCATGGCGCGCGTGATCACCGCGTGGCGCACCGAGTCGGAGATGAAGGCGGTCACGGCCGCGGAGATCGCGCCCGCACCCTGGACGGCGCGGCCGAGGAAGATCCCCCAGATCGTGTCCGCCGAGGCGGCGATGAGCGACCCGGCGGCGAAGACGACGAGCCCCGCGAGGATCACGGGCTTCCTGCCGAAGCGGTCCGAGGCGGCCCCGAGGGGGATCTGCAGCACCCCTTGGGCGAGGCCGTAGATGCCGAGCGTGAGGCCGACCATGAACGCGTCGTCGCCGCCCGGAAGGTCGTGCGCGTAGACGGCGAAGACGGGGAGGATCACGAAGAGGCCGAGCATGCGCAGCGCGAAGATGCTCGCGAGGGTGATGCTCGACTTCTTCTCCCGGGAGGTCATGCGCGTGGCGTTCTGGGCGGTCATGGAGGGCTTGAATCCTTGTTCTTTTCGTGGACGGGCGGGCGCTCGACGGCCGCGCCGCATGACCGGGTTATAGTTTTTCCATTTTGCTCACTCCTTAAGCCGTCTCTTCGAATGGAAGGGAAGCGGCCTCCGGCATGGACCAGATCATCATCCGCGGCGCACGCACGCACAACCTGAAGAACGTCTCGCTTGAACTTCCGCGCGGGCGCTACATCGTCTTCACCGGTCCTTCGGGCTCGGGCAAGAGTTCGCTCGCCTTCGACACGCTCTACGCCGAGGGCGAGCGGCGCTACGTCGAGAGCCTTTCGCCCGGGGCGCGGCAGTTCCTGGAGCGCCTTCCCCGGCCCGACGTGGACGAGGTATCCGGGGTGCCGCCCGCGGTCGCCATCGACCAGAAGAGCGCCGGCGGCGGCGCGCGCTCGACGGTGGGCACGCTCACCGAATGCGCGGACTACCTGCGCGTGCTCTACGCCCGCGCGGGGACGCCGTGCTGCCCGACGCACGGCACGCCGCTTGCGGCCGAACCCGTCGCCGCGATGACCGACCGGCTGCTGCTCGAAGCCGCCGACCGGCGCCTGCTGCTCCTCGCGCCGGTCTTCCGCGGCCGCATCTTCAAGGTCGGCGAGGCGGCGGCCTTCGCCGGAAAAATGCTCGGGCGCGGCTACCGGCGTCTTCTCGCCGACGGCGTCGTTGAAACGCTCGAGGCGGCGCCCGAAGCGGCGTGGCTCGCCGACGGCGCTCCGCACGACCTCGCCGTCGTCGTGGACCGCCTGCGCGTGCGGCCCGACTCGCGCGAGCGCATCGCCGAGAGCCTTGAGAACGCCGTGGAGCTCGCCGACGGGCGCGCCGCGGCGGCGGACATGGATTCGGACTGGCGCGCGGCCTTCACCTCGAAGTTCGCCTGTCCCTACTGCGACTGGTCCGCGGGTCCGATGGAGCCACGCGACTTCTCGCCCTCGAGCCCCCGGGGCGCGTGCCCGGCCTGCCGGGGCGCGGGCGTGCGCGAGGCCTTCGATCCGGAGCGCCTCGTCGTGAAGCCCGAGGCGTCGCTCGAAGCCGGGGCGCTCCAGAGCGTGCGCCCGGGGGCGGCGGGCTTTGAGGCGCTCCTCAAGGAGGCGCGCACGCTCGGAATCGACCCCGACGCCCCCTGGGAGACCGCCGCCCCTGAAGGGCGCCGCAGGCTCCTCGAAGCCCTCGCCGGACGCATGGAGGCCGCGTGGCGGAAGGCCGGAGCGGACGAACAGGCCGCCGCCGCCCCCTTCCGCGCGCAGCTTCCCTGTCCCGCCTGCGGCGGCTCGGGGTTGGGCGTTCCCGCGCACACCGTGCGCCTTGGGGCCGCGGGCCCCACCTTCGCCGAGCTCGCCGACGTCCCCGTCGAGGAGCTCCCCGGCCGCCTCGCGTCCGCGCACCTTTCCGGGCCCGGGAAGGAGGTCGCGCGGCGGCTTTTCGAAGGGCTCCTGCCGAAGCTCGCCTGCCTCAATGAACTCGGCCTCGGCTACCTCACCCTCGGGCGGCGCACGGATACGCTCTCCGGGGGCGAGCGGCAGCGCGTGCGGCTCGCCGGTCAGATTGGCTCGGGGCTGGCGGGCGTGCTCTACGTTCTCGACGAGCCCTCGATCGGGCTTCATCCGCGCGACGGCGCGAAGCTCATCGAGACGATCAAGCGTCTGCGCGACCAGGGCAACACCGTTGTCGTGGTCGAGCACGACGAGGCGGCGATCCGCGCGGCCGACTGGGTAGTGGACATGGGACCGGGGGCGGGCGAGACAGGCGGCCGGGTGGTCGCCCAGGGCACGCCCGCCGACATCGAAGGGAATCCGGCGTCGCTCACCGGCGCCTATCTGGCGCACCGGCGCCGGGTGGCCGCGCCCCCGCCCGCCTTCGATCCCGCCGCGGCCCGGTGGCTCAGGCTCCGCGGCGCCTGCGGGCGCACGCTGAAGGACGTGGACTTCGCGGTGCCCGTCGGGGCGCTCACGGTGGTGACGGGCGTTTCGGGGTCGGGGAAGTCCACGCTGGTGGTCGACACGCTTCTTCCCGCGCTCGCGCGCCGGCTCAACCGCGCCGAGGCGCGGGCGCTCCCCCACCGGGCGCTCGAGGGGCTCGAGCACTTCGAGCGCGTCGTTGCCGTGGACCAGAGTCCCATCGGGCGCACGCCGCGCTCGAACGCGGCGACCTACACGGGGCTCTTCACGCTCATCCGCGAGGTGTTCGCGCAGACGCTGACGGCGCGTGAGCGCGGTTACGACGCGGCGCGCTTCAGCTTCAACGCCCGGGGCGGGCGGTGCGAGGCGTGCGGCGGCGACGGCGTGGTGCGCCTTGAGATGCAGTTCCTCCCCGACGTCTTCGTCACCTGCGAGGTCTGCGGCGGGCGGCGCTACAACCGCGAGACGCTCGAATGCCGCTGGAAGGGGCTTTCGATCGCGGACGTCCTCGACCTCTCCGCCGAGGCCGCGCGCGAAGTCTTCGCCGCGCAGCCGATGATTCTGAGGCGCCTCGACGCCCTCTGTGACGTCGGCCTCGGGTATCTGCGGCTCGGCCAGAGCGCCGCGACCTTCTCCGGGGGCGAGGCGCAGCGCGTGAAGCTCGCCGCCGAGCTCGCCAAGCGCGGCGATGGGCGCACGATCTACATCCTCGACGAGCCGACGACGGGGCTCCATTTCGACGACGAGGCGAAGCTCCTCGCGGCCCTGAGGCGCCTCACCGCCCTCGGCAACACCGTGCTCGTGATTGAGCACGATCCGGGGGTGGCCGCGGCAGCCGACTGGGTGGTGGACATGGGACCAGGCGGGGGCGACGCGGGTGGACGGATCGTCGCCGAGGGCGCGCCCGCCGCAGTCGCGCGCGCGCCGCAGAGCGTCACGGGGCCCTTCATCGCCCGGGAGCTCGAGCACTTCGGCGGGAGTCGGTCATGACGGACGTGCTGATTCTGGGCGGCGGAGGCCGCCTCGGACGGGTGCTCGCCGCGATGCTGCGCGAGGCGGGGGCCGGCCGGGTGGAGGCTCCGGGGAAAGGCGAGGTGGATGCCGCCGATCCGGCCGCGCTTGCCGCCGCCGGCGCGCGTTTTGAAGCGGGACGCCCCGACTGGGTGGTCTGCGCCGCCGCCTGGTCGGACGTCGCAGGGGCCGAGCGGAACCTCAGGGCGGCGCGCCGCGGGAACGTGGAAGCTCCGGCCTGCGCCGCACGGGCGGCCGCACGCTGGGGGGCGGCGTTCCTGCACTACTCGACCGACTACGTCTTCTCGGGCGGCGGCCGGCGCGTGCTCCATTCCGGCGACCGCGCCGAGCCCCAGGGCGCCTACGGACGCACAAAGCGCGAGGGCGAGCGCGCCGTGATGCGCGAAGCGCGGCGGGCCGGGTCGCGCGCCCTCGTCGTGCGCGCCGGGTGGCTCTTTTCCGAGGCGACGGGGGAAGGGTTTCCCGCGCGCGTGCTCGAGCAGGCCCTCGCGGGCCGCGGGATCCGCATGCGCACCAACCAGTACGGGCGGCCGACCTCCTACGAGGCGCTCGCGCGCTGGTCGGCGGCGATGATCCTCGGGGACGGCGCGCAGAGGCTTCTTCCCGGAGCGCCGCAGGTCCTGCACTTCGCGCCCGAAGGCCCCTTCACGTCGCGCTTCGCGCTTGCGCGCCGCGTGCTCGCGCGGGCCGCGCAGACGGCGCCCGACGGCGCCCGGACGGGCCTTCTCGAAGCGCTCCGCACCATGACGGGCATACGGATTCACGCGCTGAGCCAGCCCGAAAACTGCCGGCTCGCGTGTGAACAAGTTGCCTTCAGCGCCGCAAGTGCATGTTCCTCATGGGAGAAGTCTGTGGACAATTCCGTGGACAACTTTCTGCGGCGCCGTTTTGCAATTGGGGGAAGTCAGGATTGAGTCTGAGCGGCCGCTTCGGCGGCCCGCATGGACTCGAAGCGCCAGGCGTCTCGGCACATGTCCTCGATCGTGAGCTTCGCCTCCCAGCCGAAGAGCTCGCGGGCGAGCGCCGGGTCGCACCAGTTGGCGGCGATGTCGCCCGTACGGCGCGGCGCGAACTTCACCGGAACCCTGCGGCCGGAGGCCTTCTCGAAGGCCGCGACCACCTCGAGCACGCTGTAGCCGCGCCCGCAGCCGAGGTTGACCGCCCGCCAGCCCGTGTGGCTCATCGCGTAGGGCAGCGCCGCGGCGTGGCCGCGCGCGAGGTCCATCACGTGGATGTAGTCGCGCACGCCCGTACCGTCGGGCGTGTCGTAGTCGTTGCCGTAGACGTTGAGGAACGGCAGCCGCCCGTTGGCGACCCGCGAGACGTAGGGCAGCAGGTTGTTCGGAATGCCGTTCGGGTCGTCGCCGATCAGGCCCGACGGGTGCGCCCCGATCGGATTGAAGTAGCGCAGGCACACGGCGCTCCACTCCGGATCGGCGCGGCAGAGGTCGGCGAGCATCTCCTCGATCATGATCTTCGTGCGCCCGTAGGGGTTCGTCGCTTCGCCCGTCGGGTCGGTCTCCTGCAGGGGCAGGTGCGCGGGGGTGCCGTAGACCGTCGAGGAGGAGCTGAAGATGAGGCGCTTCACGCCGCTCGCGCGCATCGCCTCGAGGAGCCGCAGCGTTCCCGTGAGGTTGTTGTCGAAGTATTCAAGGGGCTTCACGACGGATTCGCCCACGGCCTTGAGGCCGGCGAAGTGGATGACCGCGTCCACGGCCTCTTCGCGGAGCACCTTCTCAAGGAGCGCGCCGTCACGGATGTCACCCTCGATGAACTGCGGAGCCCGGCCGGTGATGCGTTCGATGCGGTTGGCGACGGACCGGTCGGCGTTCGAGAGGTTGTCGAAGAGCACCGGCTCGTGGCCGGCCTCCTGCAGAACGACGGCGGTGTGCGAGCCGATGAAGCCCATGCCGCCCGTGAGAAGTACGCGCATAAGAGATTCCCGATTGAGTATGCTCGGAGCGGATGCGGCTGAGCAGCCGCCCCGCGTCCGCTGAGGATGCGTCATTTTCACCCGCCGGCCGCTCCGCCCGCAAACGTCCGCGCCCGTGCGGCTTCTTCATTATCTGGAGGCGTCGTTGATGTCCTGCGTCCGACCCATGTTGCGCTTCGCGCCCGTCCTTGCGGCGCTCGCCGCCGTTGCGCTCGCCGCCCCCGCCGCGGCGAAGACGCCCGAGGAGGTGCGGGCGGCCTGCCGCGCCGAACACCGGCCCTGCGTCGGACTCGTGCTCTCCGGGGGCGGCGCGCGCGGGTTCGCCCACGTCGGCGTCATACGCGTGCTCGAGGAGCTCGGCGTCAAGGTGGACGTCGTCGCGGGCACTTCCATGGGCTCGATGGTGGGCGGCGCCTATGCGGCGGGCTTCACGCTCGAGGAGCTCGAGCGCACGGTGCTCGAGGTGGACTGGGATCAGATGCTTTCGCCCCATCCGGAGCGCCGCCTCGTCTCCTGGCGCAAGAAGGAGGACGACTACAAAAGCCTCCCTGCGAGCGGCGTCGAGATTTCGCGCAACGGCACGCCGATGCTGCCCACCGCCTTCGTGCCCTCCGAGGAGCTCGAACTCTTCCTCGCGCGAAAGACCGCGCCCGTCGAGATGGTCCGCGACCTCTCGATGCTCCCCGTGCCCTTCGCCGCGCCCGCGACGGACCTCGTCACGGGCAGGCGCGTCGTCATGCAGAAGGGCTGCTCGCTGCGCGAGGCGATGCGCGCTTCGATGTCCGTGCCGGGCGCCTTTTCGCCTGCGAAGTGGCGGGGCGACCTCCTGGTGGACGGCGGCCTCGTCGACAACCTTCCCGTCGAACTTGCCCACGAAATGGGCGCCGACGTAGTGATTGCCGTCAACGTCGGCACGCCGCTCTCGGGCCGCGACAAGCTGGACAACGTCGTGGGCGTGATGGCGCAGATGGTGAACCTCCTCACGGAGCAGAACGTGCAGCGCTCGATCGCGGCGCTCCATGAGGACGATCTTCTGATCACGCCCGACCTGAAGGACTTCAGTTCCGCGGACCTGAAGAAGAGCCGCGAGATCATCGCGCTGGGTGAGGCGGCCGCGCGCAGTGCGGCCGCGCGGCTCGCGCGCCTCGCGCGGCCGCAGGGCGAATGGGCGGCCTGGAATGAAGCGAGGACGCAGGCCGGCGCGCACGATGCGCCGCACCGCACGCGCATCGCGGACGTGCGCGTCGAGCAGCGCCCGGGCGATCGGGTGCCGGCCGAACGCATTCTTGAGGGTGCTGCGGTGCGCCCGGGGAGCTGGAGATCCCGGCGGGG
>CAJKCQ010000038.1 GCA_905198475.1 uncultured Sutterella sp.
CAGCGCCCGCGGCCGCTCCCGCGCTTCCGCGCGCCGCGGCGCCCGCCCCTGCTCCCGCGCCTGCGGTCGCCTCGCTCGGCATGCCCGAGGATCTCGCGCAGAAAATCCTCACGGCCGACTGGGAGACGCTCGCGAAGATGGCCGAGGACTGCCGCTGCTGCGCCATGGCCTCGACCCGGCAGCACGTGGTGTTCGCGCAGGGCGCGCCCGGCCCGAAGCTCGTCGTCATCGGCGAGGCGCCGGGCGCCGAAGAGGACCTCCAGGGCCTCCCCTTCGTCGGAAAGTCCGGGCAGCTCCTCACGGCGATGCTCGACGCCCTCAACATCGTGCGCGGCCGCGACGCGGTGGTCCTCAACGTCCTCAAGTGCCGGCCGCCGCGCAACCGCAATCCCGAGCCCGCGGAGATCACCTGCTGCGGGCATTGGCTCAGGCGCCAGTTGGAGCTCCTCGCCCCCGACGTGCTCTTTCTCGTCGGGCGCTTCGCGATCGAGGCGGTGCTCCATCCGGGGGAGGGCTTCTCGATCGGCCGCATGCGCGGGCGCGTGCATGACGCTGAGGTCGCCGGCCGCCGGATTCCCGCGGTCGCAACCTACCATCCCTCGTACCTCCTGCGCTCGCCCGATGAGAAGGCGAAGGCCTGGGAGGACCTTGTGCTCCTGCGGCACGTCATGACTGAGGCCGGCATCGCTCTCGCGCCGCGCGAAAAGCGCTGGAACTGACGGAGAGCAGGCGCCCGCAATACGCCGTTTGGCGTGCGCGCGGTCGCACTTCCTTTCGGCCGTCCGCATGAGGCGGCGCAGGGCGCCTGCGTGTAGTCTGCGTCTTCCGCAAGGAGAACGGACCCGCACGCCGCGGGATGATTCATCCTCATTCATTTTTGAACCATGTCGCAAACTGAAACGACGCCCGACGCCTACGACCGGGCGCTCGAGCGCTGCTCGCGCGAAGCGGCCGCCACGCTCGCGGCGGCCGTCGCCACCACGGTCTTCTTCTGGGGAGCGCTCTTACTCACCGCCGGGAGCACCGCGCGGTTCTTCGGCCTCCCGCTCTGGTTCCTCGCCTCCGTCGTGGGTGGGTACTTCTTCTCGATCGCGGCGGTGCTCTGGATCGTGAAGCGCGTCTTCCGCGACGTGCCGCTCGACCTCAAGCCCGACGACTCCGGGGAGGCCGCGCGATGACCGACCGCATTCTCATCTTTCTCCCGCTCGCGGTCTTCTTCCTCGCGCTCGTCCTGACGACCGTCTGGACGGAGCGCACGAAGAGTCGCCGGCTTGAAGCTGGTCCGGGGTTCGTGAACGAATACTTCCTGGGCAGCCGGAGCCTTTCGGGGTTTGTGCTCGCGATGACGCTGATCGCCACCTACGGCTCGGTCTCCTCCTTCGTCTCGGGCCCGGGCATCGCCTGGAAACTCGGCCTCGGCTGGGTGGTTTTCGCCGCCCCGCAGATCATCACGGGCTTCCTCGTCCTCGGGCTCCTCGGCAAGAAGATGGCCCTCGTCTCGCGCGCGGCGGGCGCGATCACGGTGACGGGGCTCCTCGAGAAGCGCTTTGGGAGCCCCGCGCTCACGGTGCTCCTTTCCGTTGCGCTCCTCGTCTTCTTCTGCGCGATGATGACCGGACAGTTCATCGGGGGCGCGGCGATCTTCGCCGAGGCCGCGGGCATTTCGCCCACGACGGGGCTCCTCCTCTTCGGGCTCCTCACGGTCTTCTACACGGCCTTCGGGGGCTTCCGCGCCGTCGCCTGGACCGACACGGTCTGCGCCGTTCTGATGCTGGTCGGCATGGTGATGCTCGGGGGCTCGATTCTCGACGAAGCGGGGGGCCTCACCGCGGCGATGGAGCGCGCGGCCGCGGCCGGGCTCGCCGATCCGGCCGCCGACCTCGCAACGAGCACGATGCTCTCGCCCAACGCGGGCGGGGCGCTTCCCTGGACGCTGCTCTTCTCGACTTGGATCCTCGTTGGGTTCGGCACCGCGGGGCTGCCGCAGTCGGCCGTGCGCTGCATGAGCTACCGCGCCTCGCCCGACCTCCATCGGGCGATGGTGGTGAGCACCGTCGTCTGCGGCGCGCTGATGGTGGGCGTCACCACGGTGGGCGTTTTAGCGCGCGGCCTGCCCGGGCTCGATCTCGGCGGGGCGTCAACCGACCACCTCGTGCCGCGCCTCATCACCGAGCACCTCACGCCGCTTGAAGCGGGCGTCACGCTGATCGGCCCCCTGGCCGCGACCATGTCCACGGTGAGTTCGCTTCTCATCGCCGCCTCGTCGGCCGTCGTAAAGGACCTTCTCCTCACGGTGAAGCCTGACTGGGCGGGGCGGGACCTGCTGCTGCTGCGGATCTCGCGCGCCGCGACGCTGCTGCTCGGCCTGGTCTCGATGCTCTTTGCCATCCATCCGGCCGACCTCATCGCCTGGATCAATTTGGGCGCCTTCGGCGGGCTTGAGCTCGCGTTCCTCCTCCCCCTCGCGGGCGGCCTCTACTGGCGCCGCGCGACGGCCGCGGGATGCCTTGTCTCGATCCTCGCGAGCCTCGCCCTCTACGCCTTCATCCTCATCGCGAAGCCCGACATCGCGGGCTTCCATGCGGTCGTGCCGGCCTTCGCCGCTGCCGCGGCGCTTTTCGTGGGCGTGAGCCTCGTGACGAGGCAGCACCCGCGCGCGGAGCTCCGCTGGTTCTTCCCGCGGCGCTGAAAGAGGGGACTGCGCTACTCTTCGAGGCTCCGCGCGATCTGCTCGAGGTTGCGCTGCATGCGCTCGAGGAAGCTCAGCCCTTCCTCGGGGCTCTCCATGGTGTAGATCGGCACCACCCGCGCGCCCGCCTCCGCGGCGAGCGTGCGGGAGACGGCGGGCGAGGCGAGCGCCTCGGCGAAGACCGTCTTCACGCGTTCCTTCTTCAGAATTTCCGTCAGGGCGGCGAGCTGCATGGGCGAGGGCTCTCCGTCGGCATAGACCCCTTCGACCGAGCGCTCCTTGAGGCCGAACTCGCGCGCGAGATAGCCGAAGGCCGCGTGCCCGGTGATGAAGAAGCGCCGCCGGGCGGCGGCGAACCTCGCCGAATAGGTTTGGGCGAGTCCGCGGAGCGCCATTTGGAATTTGAGGAGACCCGCCCGGTAGGCCGCTCCGTTCTCCGGGTCCGCCGCGAACATCGCGTCGGCGATGTTCTTCGCCTCCGTCGCGGCGCCCGTGAGCGAGAGCCAGACGTGCGGATCGAGCCCGCGGCCGTCCGCATGGGGACGTGTCCCCCCGACCTCGAGCTCATGGCGCCCGCGGGCGCGGAGGGCGTCGATCCCCCTCGAAGCCGTGACGAGCCTGAGCGCCGGATTCCCGGAAGCGGCGGCCGCGCGCTCCGCCCAGGGCTCCATGCCGAGGCCGTTCACGACGAAGAGGTCCGCGCGCGCGAGCGCCCGGATCGTCTTCACGTTGGGTGTGAAGTCGTGCGGCTCCACGCCCGCCGGAATGAGCGTCTCAACGTCGACCTTGCCGCCGCCCACCGCGCGGACGATCTCGGCCAACGCGTCAAAGCTCGCCGCGACGCGCAGCCGCTTTGCGGGCGCACGGGCTGCGGCGCTTTGCGCCGCGCGAACGAGCGGAGGAAGGGTTGCGAAGCCGAGCGCCGCTCCCGCGCTCTCAAGGATGAAGCGTCTCTGCATGAAGGAGTCCTCCCAAGACCCAAAAGAATGACCAAAAGAATGGCTAAAAAAGAATTTGAAAACCATTACTAAAATGATGGACGGTGTGTAGAATACGCCTTCCACAGAGCTCGGGATAACCCTGAGTCTTGATGCGGAACAAACGTCGTGAAGGAAGAAATGATCGCCATTTCCAATCTCTGCTTCTCCTACACGGGCGTTGCGCCCTGGCTGCTAGAGGATCTTTCGGTCGAGATTCCGTGTGGAACCTTCACGGCGGTCCTGGGCCCGAACGGCGTGGGAAAGAGCACGCTCGTGCGTCTGATCCTCGGCCTCGCAGAGCCCGTTTCGGGTATGGTGCGCGTTGATGCGCGCAGAATCGGTTGGGTGCCGCAGATGAATCCCGCCTCCGCGGCGGGCTTTCCGATCACGGTTGAGGAGCTCGTCGGCTGCTGGGGCCGGCTGCGGGGGCTCTCGGGCGCCGCCCTGAGGCGCGCCGTGGGTGAGGCGCTTGCGGTGACGGAGTCGGCGGGGCTTGCGGCCAAACTCTTCGGGGATCTCTCCGGGGGCGAGCGGCAACGGGTGTTGCTCGCCCGGGCGCTCGCGGGCGGGCTCGACCATCGCGATCTGCTCCTTCTCGACGAGGCGGACGCGGGCGTAGACGCCGCCGGGCGGAGCCGGTTCTGGGACCTTCTCATTGAACTCAACCGCAGCCGCGGCCTCACGATCCTTGCCGTCGAACACGACCTCGAGGCCGTACGGCGGGCGGGCACCGCGGTGCTTGCGCTCGACCGTACGAGAGCGAAGTACCTCCCAGCGGGCGCGCCGGCGGACTTCACCGCAGCGGTAGCCGTCCGGGACCTGCCGGAGGAGGCGCGCCGTGCTTGAGATTTTCTCGTTGGGCTTCATGCAGCGCGCCGCCGCGGCGAGCCTTGCGACGGCGGTGCTCTGCCCGGTGATCGGGCTCCTGCTCGTGTTGCGGCGCACATCGATGATCGGCGACGCGTTGGCGCACGCCTCGCTCGCAGGCGTTGCGGGCGCGCTCGTCTTCGGCGTCAATCCGGTGGCGGGTTCGTTCGCCGCGACCGGAGCGGCGGGCGTTCTCGTGGAGGCGCTACAGAGAAGCTTCAGGGAGCGCGGGGACCTCATCCTCACGGTCGTCCTCGCGCTTGCCGTTGGGCTCGCCGTCACGCTCATCACCTCGGGCGCAGTCGAGGCGCGCGCCGAGAACTTCCTCTTCGGAAGCATCCTCACCGTGACGCCCGACGATCTCAAGGTGATCGGCGCCGTCACGACGGCCGCTGTCCTCTACCTCGTGCGGGCGCTCCCCTTCCTCACGGCGATCGCGTTTGACGAGGCGTCGGCGCGTGCCGCGGGCGTACGCGTGGACCTCCACCGCTACGCGCTCGCCTTCCTCACGGCCGCGGCCGTCTTGGCGGCGATTCCCGTCGCGGGCGTGCTCATCCTCTCCTCGATGATGGCGCTTCCCGTCGCGACGGCGCTTCAGCTCCGGCGGGGTTTTCGCGCGACGCTCCTCATCGCGCTTGCCGTGAGTCTCATCGACGCCGCGGCCGGCCTCATGCTCGCGGTCTGGATCGACGCCGCGCCGGGCGGTCTCACGGCGCTCGTCTCCGTCCTCATGCTCGCCCTCGTGATGGGCGCCCAAAAGCTCCGTGCGGCTGCGGCGCTTGCGCGCGCCCGGGCGGCCTCTCCTCTCCGCTGAAGGGCACGGCCAAGGGAGGCGGGGACGGCGGCGTGGAGCCGACGGAATCAAGCCAGAAAGCGCGGAGCGCCGGCGCCATGCACCGGACAAATGCCGCGCCGTCCCTCGGCGGCTAAAATGCCTGACGACAAAGCCCCCGAACAAAAACGCCTTTCATCCGGAGAATCCGCCCATGCCGCAGGGTGTCCGTTATGCGACGCGCCAGCGCGCCGCCGTGCTCAGCTGCCTCAAAGCCCGCGCCGGCGAATACCTGACCGCCGCCGAAGTGGCCGAAGCTGCCAAGGCGGCGGGCGCCGCCATCGGCCTCACCACCGTCTACCGCACGCTCGAGAACCTGCGCAACGAGGGGCTCGTGCGCCGCTTCGTCCTCGACCGCGCGACGCCTGCGGCCTATGAATACCTCGAGGACCCCGCGGCTTCGGAATTCCACGTCCGCTGCCGCGACTGCGGCAAGCTCTTTCATCTGCGCTGCAGCGAGATCGCGCGCATGGAGGAGGCGCTCTCCGGCCACCTGCTCGAAGAGCACGGCGTGGAGCTCGACCTCCAGAGCTCGGTGATCCAGGGGCGTTGCAGCGAGTGCCGCGCGAAGGTCGGGGCCACGGCCGGCGGGAAGCCCGCCGCCTGACGCCCCGTCAAGCCGGCCTTCTCAAATGGAAACGCCGCCTCCGGCCCGAAGGTCTGAGGCGGCGTTTTGCGCATTTGCGGCCCCGTCGTCAGGCGCGGGTCGCGGCCTTCATTTCGGCGGTGAAGGCCGTGAGGGCCTCCTCCATCCGCTTCGGGTCGCCGAGGTTCGCCTCGATCAGCTTCGTGACGGCCGAGCCCGCGATCGCGCCCGAGGCGCCCGCCTTGATCGCCGCGCGCACGTGTTCGGGGCGCGAGATGCCGAAGCCGAGAAGGAGCGGCGCGGCTCCGGCGGCCCGCAGCGTCTCAATCTCCTTCACCGAAGGCGTTCCCGCGGCGCGGTCCGTGCCGGTGATGCCGACGCGCGAGAGCAGGTACACGTAGCCCGTGGAGCGCTTCGCCACCTTGCCGAGGAGCGCTTCCGAGGCGTTCGGAGGTGCGAGCGCGATGAGGTGCAGCCCCGCGGCGCGGGCCGCCTCGTCCCATTCGGGCTCGAGCTCACGCATCGCGATCGGGACGTCCGGGATGAGGACGGCGTCGGCGCCCGCGGCCTTTGCCGCGCGCAAGAAGTTCTCCAATCCGGGCGCCACCGTGAGGTTCACGTAGAGCATCAGGGAGATCGGAAGGTCGGGGTGCTTTTCGCGCACGCCCTTCACGAGGGCAAGGCACTTCGCGGTCGTGGAGCCCGCGGCGAGCGCGCGGCCCGCGGAAGCCTCGATCACCGGGCCGTCGGCGCACGGGTCCGAGAAGGGAATGCCGAGCTCGAGCGCGTCGGCGCCGCCCGTGATGAGGGATTCAAGGACCCGGGCGGAAAGCTTCGGCGTCGGGTCGCAGAGGTTGACGAAGGGGACGAAGGCGCCTTCGTGGTGAAGGGCGAGGCGCTCGAAGAGCGCGGCGAAGCGGTCGGGTTGAGTCATGGGAGTTCTCTTGTCTGGTGCGTGAATCAGGCGAGGAGCTGCTCGGCGGCGTCTGGGGCGAGCCGCCCGTTCGTGAAGAGACCGTCGGCTTCGAGCCGTTGGCTCACCTGGAAGATGTCCTTGTCGCCGCGCCCGGAGAGGTTGACGATGAGCTTCTGCTCCTTGTCGGGATTCTCGCGGGCGAGCTTCAGAGCGTAGGCGAGGGCGTGGGCGCTCTCGAGCGCCGGGATGATGCCTTCGCGGCGCGAGAGATCGATGAAGGCCGAGAGCGCCTCGCGGTCGGTGGCGCTGCAGTATTGCGCGCGCCCGATCTCCTGGAGGTAGGCGTGCTCGGGGCCGACCGAGGGAAAGTCGAGGCCCGCGGAAATGGAGAAGCTCTCCTCGATCTGGCCTTCCGGGGTCTGCATGTTGAGCGAGCGCGCGCCGAAGAAGATTCCGGGGACGCCCTTTTCGAGCGTCGCGCCGTGGTCGGGCGTGTCGAGGCCCCGGCCGGCGGGTTCGACGCCGATGAGCTTCACTTCCTTGAAGGGCACGAAGTCCGTGAAGAGGCCGATTGCGTTCGATCCTCCGCCCACGCAGGCGATGACGGCGTCGGGGAGGCCTCCTTCGAATTCGCGGAACTGCGCGCGCGCCTCTTCGCCGATCACCTTCTGGAACTCGCGCACGATCGTCGGGAAGGGATGCGGACCCGCGGCGGTGCCGAGCATGTAGTGCGTGTTGGCGAAGCTCCCCGCCCAGTCGCGCAGCGCCGCGTTGCACGCCTCCTTCAGGGTCCCGCGGCCCGCGGTGACGGGACGCACTTCGGCGCCCATGAGCTCCATGCGGAAGACGTTGGGCTTCTGGCGCTCGACGTCCTTCGCGCCCATGTAGACCACGCACTCAAACCCGAGGAGCGCGCAGGCGAGCGCCGTCGCGACGCCGTGCTGGCCCGCGCCCGTCTCGGCGATGATGCGGTGCTTGCCCATGCGGCGCGCGAGGAGCGCCTGGCCGAGCACCTGGTTCGTCTTGTGCGCGCCCCCGTGCATCAGGTCCTCGCGCTTGAGGTAGATCGTGGTCTTCGTGCCCGCGGTGAGGTTGCGGCACTTCGTGAGGGGGGTCGGCCGTCCGCCGTAGTTGACGAGGAGGTCGCGGAGCTCCGCCTTGAAGGCGTCGTCGTCGCGCGCTTCGATGAAGGCCTCCTCCAACTGGTCGAGGGCCGGAATGAGGACTTCGGGGACGAACTGACCGCCGAAGCGGCCGAAGTAGGGGTTGAGCTTCATGGTGTGTTCTCTGCTTGAAATGGGGATGGAGTCCGTTGGGCGCTACGGGCCTCAGGCGGGAATGGCGCGCAGCGCCCGGAAGGCCGCCTGAAGGAGCGCCTTCGACTTGACGCCGGGGGCGGATTCGACGCCGGAATTGAGGTCCGCGCCGGCGGCGGCGAAGCCGCCCGACGAGAGCGCCGCGAAGGCGTTTTCGGGCGTGAGGCCGCCGGCGATGAAGAGGTTCGGGACGCCCGTAAAGGCGTCCATCAGCGAGAAGTCGAACGCGCGGCCGGTGCCGCCCGAGCCGCGGGCGTCGGAGTTGTCGAGCACCGCGCCGGCGATGCGGCCCTCCTCCTCGAGCGCCTGGATCCGGCGGGCGAGCGCACGGGCGCCCGCCGGATCGAGCCCTCCCATGCCGAAGGCGGGGACGACGCGGGGCGCCCCGGGAGCGGCGGGGAGGTCGGCGACGTCCCCGTGGACTTGCACGAAGTCGAAGACCCCGGCCGCGGCTGCGCGGATCCTCTCAAAGTCCTCGGCGTCCGTGACGGCGAAGAGCTCGAGCGGAAGGCCTTCGGCTTCGGCGGCGCTGCGCACGGCGCGGGTGAGTTCAAGGGCGCGCTCGAGCGGCACGAAGCGCTTGGAGCGCGGCGCGCAGATGATTCCGACCGCGACCGCGCCCGCGCGGGCTGCCTCGAGGGCGTCCTCGAGGCGGGTGATGCCGCAGCACTTCGTGCGCCCGAAGACCAGTTCGCGCACGGCGCGCGACAGGTCGGGGGCTTCGGAAAGGGCCGATCCGCAGAGGAAGGCGTTGATCTGCGGGGCGGCCGCCTGCGCGAGCCCCATGTCGCGGTGCGTGCGGCAGCCCGATTCGGCGACCACCACGCGGCCGGCGGGCACGAGCCGGGCGAGCCTCGGCGCGCGGCCGAGGTCCACCTCGAGGGTGCGCAGGTTGCGGTTGTTGATGCCGATCACGCGGGCGCCCGCGGCGGCGGCATGGCGCACCTCCGGCTCCGTCGAGGCCTCCGTGAGGATCTCGAGCCCGAGACGGGTGGCGAAATGCGCGAGCCGCGCGTATCCGTCGTGCGAGAGGACGGAGAGCATCAGGAGCACGGCGTCCGCGCCCGCGGCGTAGGCCGCGAGGATCTGGCGCTCCGACACGATGAAGTCCTTCGCAAGGAGGGGTTTCGCGGTGAGGACGCGGAATTGGGCGAGCCGCTCAAAGCTCCCGCCGAAGTACTTCGGCTCCGTGAGGACCGAGACGGCGTCGGCGAAGCGCCCGTAGACGCGGGCGTATTGGGCGGCGTCGACTTCGGCGCGCATCAGCCCCCTCGAGGGCGAGGCGGCCTTCACTTCGAGAATCACGCGGCGGCCGGGCCGTGCGAGCGTCGCTTCGAAGACGCCCGGACGTCCCTGCGCCTCGACGCCGACCCGGGCGAAGCGCTCCGAGCGCGCGCGGCGGGCCGCGTCGAGCGCCGCGTCGGTGACGACGGGGAGCGCCGCCGCGCGCTCAAAGGCATGGGCGACGATGGGCGAGAGCACCGTGCCGTCGATCGACTCGACGTTGAGTTCGGGGCGGCTCCTCAGGGAGGCGGGGAGCGCGGCGGGCGCGGGACGCTCGAAGGGGCGGGTGGTCATTACGCGGCCCTCCGGGCTTCGGCGGCGTGACGGGATTCGGCGAAGGCGCGGTGCGCTTCGAGCACCTTGAGGCCCGCGCCGGAGGCGAGGGCCGCACGGGCGGCGGCGACGGCGTCGGGGAGCGTGGCGGCCCTGCCGCCCGCGAGAAGGAGGAGCGCGAGGTTCGCCGCGACGAAGTCGCGCTGCGCCGCCGTGCCGCGGCCGGCGAGAATCGCGCGGGTGATTTCGGCGTTGTCCTGCGGGTCGCCGCCCTGAACGTCCTCGATCGTGTAGCGGGCGGCGACGCCGAAGTTGGCGGGGGTGAAGGTGCGCCCGACGAGCTCGCCCGCGGCCGTAAGCTCCACGGCCGTGGTGAAGCCGTGCACGGCCGCCTCGTCGAGGCCGCAGCCGTGCACCACGAAGGCGCGCTTCACTCCGAGCTCCTTCAGGGTCTCGGCCACCGTCTCGAGGAGCGCCGGGTCGTAGACGCCGATCAGCGCATAGTCCGGGTGCGCCGGGTTCGTAAGGGGCCCGAGGATGTTGAAGAGCGTGCGGGTTTTCATCTGCGCACGCACCGGGCCGGCGAAGCGCATCGCCGGGTGGTAGAGCTGCGCGAAGCAGAAGCAGAAGCCCGTGCGGGCGAGGAGCTCCGCGCTCTCTTCGGGCGTCGGACGGATCTCAAGGCCGAGGGCGGTGAGGAGGTCCGAGGCGCCGCTCTTCGAGGAGACGCCGCGGTTGCCGTGCTTGGCGATGAAGAGCCCGGCGCCGGCGGCGGCGATGGCGGCCGTGGTCGAGACGTTGATCGTCTGCAGGCCGTCGCCGCCCGTGCCGACGATTTCGCCCACCTCAATGCCGGCGGGCCGCGGGAAGTGCGCCGCGGCTTTTACCATGGCGCGCGCCGCGCCGCCGATTTCGACGGGGGTCTCGCCCTTCATCTTGAAGGCGGTGAGGAGCGAGGCGAGCTGCACGGGTTCGAGGCGCCCTTCAAAGACGGCGTCGAAGAGGGTTTCGGTTTCCTGGGCGGTGAGGTTCTGCGCCTTGTAGAGCTTTTCAAAAAGGGCCTGCATGATGGACTCCGGAATGGAATTGAATGACGGGGGAGGGGTTTGCCGCTGGTATTCGATGGGGCTGTAGGGGCCTTGGAGTTCCCTCACCATCGAAATCCCCCCGTCTGCTCCACCTGCTTTTCTTGTCTCCCGCCTGTCTGCCGCATGACCGTCACCCTTGGTCGTTCGCCCCTCTGAGAGGCTTGAATCGTCTTCACCGCGGCCCGGAAGTCCTTCAAGGCATCAAAAAAGCCCGCCGGACTCGAATCCGCGGGCTTTTGTCTTCACTCCACTTTGTGCGTCTGAGCTTTTCTAGCGCGCACGAGGCCGGAGCACCCGCTCTTTCGAGAGGCGCCACCACCAGAAGGCCGTCAGAACGGCGTGCGTGCGCGTGGACTGCATGATCGTGGAAGTGAAGGAAGGTTCGTTTGAGATTGGCGCCGCGCTCAACTGCGCGGCCTGTGGTCAATCATGCCGCCGCAGGGCCGCGCGGCGCAATAGGCCGAATCGCCTAGAAGCGATCGGGAGGCGGGCGAAGGCGCCGTCAGTGCGGCGCCGTGACGAGCTCGAAGTCCTCCTCCACGGCGTTCCAGAGGTACATGCTCTTCGCGCGGATGTCGTAGTAGAGGGCATGGAGCGAGAGCGTCCCGGCATCCACGCGCTCGCGGATCCAGTCGTAGGAGAGGAGGTTTTCGATCGAGAGGAGCACCGCCCCCTCTTCGGAGCGGCGCACGAGTGTCTCGAGCGGCTGGTCGGGCTCTTCGCGGCGCAGCTCCTCCACCACCGGGTGCCCGATCGCGGTCCAGCGGGCGATCCACTTCTCTTCGGCGATCTTCTCGGGGAAGAGCATCCCCTGGACGCCCCCGCAGTTGGAGTGCCCCATCACGATCACGTGGTGCACGTCGAGATGCTTCACGCCGTATTCGACCGCCGCCATCACCGCATCGGGGCGGCCGGCGGACTCGACGCCCGGCACGATCGCTGCGATCGAGCGCACGACGAAGAGGTCTCCCGGGCGGCAGCCCATCAGAATTGCCGGGTCCACGCGGGAGTCGCAGCAGGCGATCACGAGCGTCTTCGGGTTCTGCCCGTGGGCGAGCCGGTCGAAGAATTCATGCTCCTTGAGGAGGTACTCCTCGCGGAAGTTGTGGAAGCCGTGAATGAGCTCGTGGAAGTTGGCGGACATGACGCACCCGAGGGTTTTCGAGAATGTGGGTGCGCCATTATTCCACCGCGAGGAGCGCGGCGCGCGCCTCGAGGAAGGGAGCGAGGAGGTGGTTTTCAACGAGTTGACGATGGTCGCGATGCTGAGCGTCGTCGGGAACATGAGCAGGACGTGCAGGTGGTCGGCCCCTCCGTTCGCCTCGATGACCCTGCAGCCCATTCCTGCGGCGTTCTCCCGGACATGCGCGCAGGCCTCATCCGAGTATTTTCGGCGTCATCACCTTGCGCCGGTATTTGGTCGTGAAGATGAGGTGGACGCAGAGCTTCGTCACGCTGTGCCGACGCCGTTCATAGTCTGAAAACATGTATGACTCCCATATTCGAGATAATGAGAGTATGATAATAAATAACATCAAATTCGCCTTTGACCGCCATGCTTTGCGCCGACAAGTTCCGCATCTATCCGAATGCGTCCCAGAGGCAGTTCCTTTGGGCGCAGTTCGGCGCCGTGCGCTTCTGTTGGAACAAGGCGCTCGCGCTCAAGGATCGGTGGTACCAGCGATACCATGCATCGCTTTCGATCATTCACGACCTGAAGCCCCTCATCGCGGGTGCGAAACGCTCTCCGAAGTATTCCTGGCTCAAGCTCTACGACTCGATGGCGCTTCAGGAGTCGCTGCGGAACCTTCAGAAGACCTACGGTCGCTTCTTTGACAAGAAGGCGGGCAAGCCTCACTTCAAGACCCGCAATGGGCGGCAGTCGAGCTACCACTGCGCCTGCGTTTCGGTTGGGGAGAACTGGGTCAAGATTCCGAAGATGGACCCGATCCGGGCGAAGATTCATCGTCCCGTCACGGGAGAGGTGAAGTCCATCACGATCACGTATGAAACGACGGGCGAGTACTACGCCGCCGTTCTCTACGACGACGGGCGGCCCGAGCCCGAACCCGTCAAGGAGGTTTATGAGGACGAGATCGTCGGCGTTGATGTCGGCCTCAAGAACCTCACGATCGACTCCAACGGCAACAAGACGGAGAACCCGAAGCCGCTCAGGAAGGCGGCGCAAAAGACGAGAAGACTAAAGAAGTCGCTCTCCCGCAAGAAGATCGGCAGCCGACGCCGGAGTAAGGCCAGGAAGCGCCTGGCCCGGCATGAGCGCAAGGTCCGCAACCGGCGGGAGGACCATCAGCACAAGGTCTCGAAGCGCATCATTGACGAAAACCAAGTAGTGGTCGCGGAGAGTTTGAAGATCATCAACATGCAGAAGAACCACCATTTGGCCGGCGCGCTTGCCGACGCCGCCCTTGGCGGTCTTCTGCGGAAGTGTGCCTACAAGGCGAAGAGGAAGGGGAAAAGATGCGTGCAGATAGACACTTTCTTCCCGTCCTCCAAGCTGTGCAGCGTCTGTGGAAACAAGCTTGAAGAACTCAAGCTCTCCACGCGGGAGTGGACGTGTCCCAAGTGCGGAACGCATCACGACCGGGACGTGAACGCGGCGAAGAACATCCGCCTTGAGGGCATTCGGCAATGCAGGGCGGCAGGGCTGTCCGTCCGGAGGCGTACAGAGCCCGCTCCTACGTCTCAATGCTCGTCGAGACAGTGTAAGACCCCGGCCAAGCCGGGGCTGTTGTCAGTGAAGCGAGAAGCCTCGCTCAATTCCGCAAGGAATTGGGCGGGGAGCAGTCACGGCTCGATCACCTGCAGGTCCGAGATCTGGTCGAAGCGCCAGACGACGAGCGTCTTCGTACGCAGGTCGTAGCCCGAGAGCGTCTCCTCGGCGGGAGCCATCTCGGCGAGCTTGAGGCAGGCGGGGCCCGCGGGGGTCGTGAGGCTCACGATCACGCCGCGGTCGTCCCACGCCTCGACGGCGGGGTGGTGGCGGACGGCGTCGCGGATCGCTTCGGCGAGTTCTTGTTCGACCATGAGTGTCTTTCCTTCAGGTGTCTTCTCTTCTCGGGCCGCCTTCATTGTGCGGCCTCAGAGGTGCAGTATGCCCGAGGAAAGGCCGATTCGAAGGCGAGCGCCGTCTGCCGGAGGTCTTCCGGGAGAAGTGCGAGCACGCGGCTAAGCACAAAGTCGGGCACCGGAGCAGCGCCTTCGGCGACCGCGCCCGCGATCGCGGCGATCGTGTCGCAGTCGCCCCCGAGGGCGACCGCGCGGCGCACCGTTTCGAGCACTCCGTCGGACTCGAGCGCGGCTTCGAGGGCGATCGGCACGGTTCCGGAGCACGTGACGTCGTTCGGAATCGGAGGCGCGAGGGTCGAGAGGGGCGCGAGGGTGCCGAGCCCCGCGAAGCGCTCCGCCCAAAGTCCGCGGACTTCGGCGGCGCTTCTCCCCTCGCGGAACCACCAGACGGCGGCGGCCGCGGCCTGCGCGCCCAGAACGCCTTCCGGGTGGTTGTGGGTCGGCATCGCCGAGAGGCGCGCTAGCTCGAGGGCTTCGTCGAACGATTGCGCCGCCCAGGCGCAGGGCGAGACGCGCATCGCCGAGCCGTTGCCGAGGCTGCCGTAGGCGGGCGCGTCGTCCATGAGCATCCAGCGGATGAAGCGTCCGCCGTAGCCCGCTCCAGCATGCGCGCGGGCGAATTCCCGCAGCCGCACCTCGACCGTCCGTGCGAAGCGCGCGTGGTCCACGCCGCCCCCGGGGCGCTTCGCGTCGATGAGCGCCTGCGCCACGGCGCAGGTGAGCACGCTGTCGTCCGTCGGGAAGGACCCGGCCGGGAAGAAGTCGAGCGCATCGGCGCCGCCCCGCCAAGGGTGGAATTCAAAGGTGCTGCCGAGGATGTCGCCCGTGAGGGCGCCGAAGACTGCCATGAGAAAGCTCCTTCAATGCGTCAAATATTGACGCAGATTCTACGCTCAAAAAAAACGCCGGCCTTTCCCTGCGCAGAGCGGGAGAAGCGGCCGGCGCCTCTTGGCTCGATCATCCATACGGGGCGGCTCTGGAGCATCGGAGCCGCCCCGCACGGAGAGGGAGACGGGAAGATCAGTACTTGTCGAAGTATTCCTGGACCTTCTTCCAGTCGGAGGTCTGCGTGAGCGAGAGCTGCAGCAGCACGCGGGCCTTCTGCGGATTCAGGGACTGACCGGCGACCCAGTGCATCTTCTGGTCGTCCACTTCGGCGTCCTTGGTGGTGGAGCCCGTCGGGACGCGCGAGGTGCGGACCACGACGACGCCGTCCTTGGCGGCCTGCTCGAGGACCGGCCAGATCGCCTTGTGGATGTTGCCGTTGCCGACGCCGGCGCTCACGATGCCCTTGTAACCGGCCTTGACAAGCGCTTCGGCCTGTTCACCGCCCACGCCCGCATGGTTGTAGACGATGCCGACCTTCGGGAGCTCGTTGAGCTTGGTGACGTCGAAGGGCGCCGGGAGCTGGGCGCGCAGGCCGACGGCCTCATAAGTGACCTTGTCGTTGAAGATCCAGCCCACCTTGCCGAAGTTCATTGCCTGGAAGGTTTCGGGCTGCGTGGTGTTCGACTTGTAGACGTCGCGCGCGCCGATCACGACGTTGTCCATCGCGACGACGACGCCCTGCTCGGCGGTCTTCGGATCAGCGGCGGTGATCACGGCCTGGTAGAGGTTGCGCGGACCGTCGGCGGAGAGGCCCGTCGAGGGCAGCATGGCGCCCACGAGCACGACGGGCTTCTTGCAGCGGTTGGTGAGCTGCAGGAAGTACGCGGTCTCCTCCATCGTGTCGGTGCCGTGCGTGATCACGAAGCCGTCGTACTTGCCGCAGTCGCTCGCGAGCGTCTTGGCGAGCTTGAGCCAGACTTCGTCGGTCATGTCTTGCGAGCCGATCTGGGCGACCTGGATCGGGGTGACGTTGGCGATGTTCGCAAGCTGCGGCACGGCGGCGACGAGGTGGTTCACCGAGACCTGGCCGGACTTGTAGGCCGAACCCGTCGCGGACTGGCCCGCACCGGCGATCGTGCCGCCCGTCGCCAGAACGGCGATGTTCGGCAGCGCCATGGCGCACGACGAGGCGGCGGCGATGGCAAGGGCGACGAGCGAATGCTTGAGCTGCATGTGAATGCTCCTTTCTCTTCTCTGTGGTGGTGTTTCCGGAGGTCGATGCGCTTCCGGTTTGTCTGAGCAGTGCGTGACCGCGGGCGCGGCAAGGAAAGGGACGCCGCAGTGTCCCCGATCCGCCTGCTTGGGGCAATATAGACGCCGGGAGCGGAGCTCCCGGACGATTCGTCTCCTTTCCTTGACGGTGCTTCAAAGTCGTGCTCACCATACGGGCATCTACCGATGCGCGGCGGGCGCGCCCTCCGGTAGTCCGCGCTCGTCCTCAGCGCACGGAGGCGCTTCATGAAGGCGTCACAGACACCCGCCTAAAATCGCCTCCGCTTCATATCCGCCGTCCACTGCGCTCCCCATGTCCGAAACGCCCGCCATCTTCTTTCACCCGCAGCCCGACGAAACCGGCGCGCCCGTGCCGGTCTTCCGGCCGACGCCCGCAACGGCGCCCGGGACCTGGCTCGACCCGCAGGCGCGGGCGACCTATTCGGTGACGGAGCGCGCACGCCTTCCCGAGAGCCTCAACGGCGTCGCCTTCACGCACGAGTCCCTCGGGACGGACGACTGGGCGCGGTTCATAAGGCTCTACCGGGACTTCCCGGAACCTCCGGAGCCCGAGAGCCCCAAGCGCCGCACGAGCGGCGTCGTGATGGTGGAGCCCGACCACCGCATCTGGATCGTGCACCCGACCAATCAGTTCGGCGACGTCGAGGCGACCTTCCCGAAGGGGCGGCTTGAACCGGGCCTCACGCTCCTCGTCAACGCCCTGAAGGAGTGCTGGGAGGAGAGCGGGCTCGTCGCTCAACCCCTCGCCTACCTCTGCGACGTCGAACGCACAAAGACCGTCACGCGCTACTACCTCGCGCGGCGCACCGCGGGCTCGCCCGCCGACGTGAGCTGGGAGAGTCAGGCCGTGACGCTCGTTCCGGCCCACGGACTCCTCGACCTCCTCAACCGCCCGAACGACCGCAGGATCCTCCCCTTCCTCGCCGAGGCCCTCAACGCAGCCAATCAGCCGCACGGGTCCGGAAAACCGCACAAATCCCGTTGATTTCGCCCGAGTCCGCGCGATTTGTCGACAAATCCACGACTCTTGCGCAAAGGAGATAGGGTGAATGCCTTATGGACTTTGCCACCACCCGGATAAAGGCCGCGCGGGCGGGCGGGAGCGCGCCAAAACCCGTTCCGGGGCGTTGATAATGATGGGCGGCCCGACACTCCGGGCGTTCTCGACAAAGAATTTAAGTACGAACGGGAAATCACAAGTCATGTCTCAAACGATTCTGCAAAGCGTTCCGGTTGGTGAGAAGGTTGGCATCGCCTTCTCGGGCGGTCTCGACACGAGCTGCGCTCTTCGCTGGATGAAGACCAAGGGGGCGCTCCCCTACGCCTACACGGCCAATCTGGCGCAGCCCGACGAGTCGGACTACGAAGCGATTCCCCGCCGCGCGATGGAGTACGGCGCCGAGAAGGCGCGCCTCGTCGACTGCCGCGCGCAGCTCGTGAACGAAGGCATCGCCGCCATTCAGTCGGGCGCCTTCCACATCTCCACGGGCGGCCAGCTCTACTTCAACACCACGCCGCTCGGGCGCGCCGTGACGGGCACGATGCTCGTGGCCGCCATGCGCGAGGACGGCGTCAACATCTGGGGCGACGGCTCGACCTACAAGGGCAACGACATCGAGCGCTTCTACCGCTACGGTCTGCTCGCCAATCCGAACCTCAAGATCTACAAGCCTTGGCTCGACGTGACGTTCATCCGCGAGCTCGGCGGCCGCGCCGAAATGTCCGCCTTCCTGCAGAAGGAAGGGTTCAACTACCGCATGTCCGCCGAGAAGGCCTATTCGACCGACTCGAACATGCTCGGCGCCACGCATGAGGCGAAGGACCTCGAGCACCTCGAGACGAGCATGAAGATCGTCGACCCGATCATGGGCGTTCCCTTCTGGCGCGCCGACTGCAAGATCGAGCCCGAAGTGGTCAAGGTCGCCTTCAAGGAAGGCGTGCCGGTCGCGTTGAACGGCGAGAAGTTCTCCGACCCGGTCGCCCTCATGATGGAGGCGAACCGCATCGGCGGCCGTCACGGCCTCGGCATGTCCGACCAGATCGAAAACCGCATCATCGAGGCGAAGAGCCGCGGCATCTACGAAGCCCCGGGTATGGCGCTCCTCTTCATCGCCTACGAACGCCTCGTCACCGGCATCCACAACGAGGACACGATCGAGCAGTACCGCACGAACGGCATCCGCCTCGGCCGCTACCTCTACCAGGGCCGTTGGTTCGACAGCCAGGCGATCATGCTGCGCGAAACCGCCATGCGCTGGGTCGCCTCGGCGATCACGGGCGAGGTCACGCTCGAGCTGCGCCGCGGCAACGACTACACGATCCTCAACACCGTGAGCCCGAACCTCACCTACGAACCCACGCGCCTCACGATGGAGAAGGGCGACTCGATGTTCACGGCCGAGGACCGCATCGGCCAGCTCACGATGCGCAACCTCGACATCGTCGACACCCGCGCGAAGCTCGGCATCTACGCCAAGGAAGGCCTTCTCTCGGGCAGCGACATGACGCCGCTGCTCGCCCCCGAAGCCAAGTGAGAATCGTTCTTTTTCAGTGGAAACAATAAGTTACGATGAAAATTCGCCGACTTTGATCCGCTGATCTAGAATGCGTTCCTGAAAAACCGCCTGAGACGCACCTCAAAGGGTGCCGCTCGGGCGGTTTTGTTATGGGCGCAGCAATCGGGAATTCGTTCTCATTTCGAGGCCCTTCTTCCGTTCGCAGGGAGACGTTTTATCTCCTTTCTCTTTGGGAGGGATCGTTCATGACTCGGATCGAGAAGCAGGCAGCCGCGGGCGGCGCGGTGCTCGAGGACCCGCAGGAATTCTTCACTCACGGCGAGGGCGACAGCCCCCGCACGCATGCGGCACCCCGCACGAGGGCGTCCGTTCTCGGACTAGCCGTTCTTCTGACGCTCGGCTTCTCCGCGATTGAGCTCGCGGGCGGCTGGTGGGCGAACTCCCTCGCCCTCATCGGCGACGCGGGCCACATGCTCACCGACTCGATGAGCCTCTTCTTCGCGCTCATCGCCAACCGCATCGCGATGAAGGGCGCCGACGAGGCGCACAGCTTCGGGCACGGCCGCGTCGAGGTGGTCGCGGCCTTCGTCAACGGCCTCGTGATGTTGGGCGTCGTGCTCTGGCTGTTCGTCGAAGCCTTCGAGCGCATCCGCGAGCCCGCGGCCGTTTCGGGCTTCAACGTGATGGCGATCGCCCTCACCGGCCTCGTGATCAACGTCGCCGTCGCCTGGTCGCTCTCGCGCGACCGCAAAAACGTCAACGCCCGTGCGGCGCTCCTGCACGTCATGGGAGACCTCATGGGGTCGGTGGCGGCGATCGTCGCGGGCGGCGTGATCTGGCTCGGGGGCCCGGCGATCGTGGATCCGCTGCTTTCGATGTTCGTCGGCGCCTTGCTGCTTCACGCGACCTGGACCATCCTGCGCGACTCGATCCGCATCCTGCTCGACGGGACGCCGGAGAACACGGACTACGACGCCGTGGGCGAATACATCCGCTCGGTGCCGGACGTCGAGGAGGTCCACGACCTCCACGTCTGGACCATCGCACCCGGTGAAAACGCCCTGCAGTGCCACGTGCGCATCTCGAGTTGGTGCCGCTGGCCCGTGATCCTTCACGAGATCCGCGAGGGCGTGAAGGGGCGCTTCGCGATCGAACACATCACGGTGCAGCCCGAATGGAAGTCGATGGACCCGTGTTGGGAGGTGCGGCGCGCGGACGCGCCGGCGCCCTGCCACGCCGGGACGAAGGGCGGAGCTCGACACGTCTGAATCGACCCGGGCTCCGGGCGCGGGTTATTCCTCTCCTCGGGAGCATGGGGAGGCGCAGGAGCGAATGAGATAATGTTCGGCGCTTCAACAGGATTGCCGCAGGAGTCCCCTTCCTTCAGGTGGGGGAGGAATGCGGC
>CAJKCQ010000039.1 GCA_905198475.1 uncultured Sutterella sp.
GTCCCTGTGGCGAAGCGAAAGCCGATGCTGCCCGGAAAAGCCCTGGTCAGAATGGGTCAAAACCCCGTCACTTCAGTGATCGGGTTGCTTAGTCCTGCGCCATCCGCACCAGACAGTGCTTGCCGCAGAAGGCAATGCCGAATCGGCGCATCACCTTGAGCCCGCCGCCGAATTCCTCTGCATAACTGCGTCGGTGAATCTGCTCGAGCGCCGCCGCGCAGCTCTTCGCCAACTCTGCATCGTCCGACGACTTGGCCTTCTTGATCTCCAGAATGACGCCCGTCTTTTTCGGCACGTCGACAAGGGCGATGTCAAAATAGCCGTCTCCGGACTCTCGGTTGGAAACAAGATCCCGACCGTTTGCAACGGTGACGGCCGAGGCGAGCATGCCGAGGAGCAGTCCGTGATAAAAGGCTTCCGGACCGGCGTCTCGAATGCTCGCGAAGCGCAGCAGGTATTGGCGCAGAATGCGTTGAGCTGCAAAGCCTTCTGCGTTTACAAAGGCGTCGAAGAGCCGGGTGCAGGCCTCGACATAGCCGGCGTTGGCCCGCGTGAAGAAGGACGCGATGCGGTCCTTGAAGCACGCGAGGATCTCCTTGTTTGGGATCCTCAGAACCGACCGGCCGTCGGGCAGCGTTCCGATCCTCGTCAGGTAGCCGGTGTTGTAGAGGAGGCTCAGGAGCTGTTCGGCCGAATGCAGGTGCGCAAGATCCGCAAACGACATGGCGTCGTCTACCTGGGCCGCGATCTCCTCTCCTGCCATCAAGCGGCGCAGGTCGTCAAGGCGTTGTTCGTCGGCATATTCGACGAACTCAACAATGAGATCATTACTGCTCGTGTTGATCCAATAGTTCCCGGGAAACTTTTCACCTTTTGCTGCATCGTCGCAATAATTCATCACGTCCCAGGGGCAAAAGATGTGCGTCTCCCCGAAGCGGTAGCCGTCATAATTATCCCGAACGACGTCGAGTCGATGCTCAAGCCCGAAGTCGGAAAGAACACCGCGCGTCTCCGCCTCCGTGAAGCCGGCGGCGCCGCTCAGCCGAGTCTGGGTAATTCCGAAGCTCTTGAAATTGTTCATGCCGGTGAAGACGCTTTCCTTGACAAGTCTCAGGCATCCCGTCAGCACGGCTTTAGAGAGATGCGGCGAGTCTTTAATGCCTCGGCTGAAGAACCGCTTCAAGAGCAGTATGGATTCGTCATAATGCCCGTTGATGCGCGCCTTCTGCAGCGGCACGTCGTATTCGTCAATCAGCAGCACGACCTTCCGGCCGAAGTACGCATGGAGCGCCTCCTCGAGCGTGACGAGTCCGTCGGCGAAGACGTCTTCATCAGCGGCCGACGGCCGGATGCCGGCCGAAAGAAGCGCCTCAAGCTTCATCCGAACGCGCCCGCTCAGTGTGGGCGAGTCGAGAAGAAATTCGTACGGGACCGCGGCATCGCAGACGGCGCGGCCGAGATGCTTCACGCAATCCTCATAGGATGCTCCTTCGACGTCCTTGAGCGTGAGTCGGAGAACGGGCCAGCGTCCCATGTTGGCCCTGCAGAACTCGAGATCGGAGAGGACGTCGAGCCCGGCAAAGAGTCCTTGAGGCTTCGAAAGATCCTCGGGATGCTTCGGGTCGAGCGCGAGGAAGCTTTCGAGCATGGAGAGCAGAAGGGTCTTTCCGAACCGCCGCGGACGGGTGATCAGAAGAACATTGGCGGCACCGAGTATTTCTGGGATGAAGCGGCTTTTGTCGACGAAGTACTGTCCGCGCGTCATCAGGTCTTCGAACGAAGACAGTCCAATTTCAATCGGTTTGACGATCTTTGTCATCTTTGTATGTCCCTCTGCGAACACGCGTCCGCAGCAGCGAACACCCTCCCGTATTTTAGAAGCGCGAGGAGCAGCGCGATTCCCCCCGCTCTGGGCCTGTGCCGGCGCAGGCTGAAGGCGCAACCAGCGAGCCTTTTTGCTCATGATGGAGCGGGCCGCGCCGAAAGACTGCATGCCGTCGGGTTTCGAAGCTCCATCTACCTGCAGTGCGAACTTCAAAGCGCCTGCGCGGAATTGGAAAAGCTCCGCCGGCGTTCCCGTCGACGGAGCTTTTTCAGGCGTTTGCTGCCTCCCCAACTTCACGGTGTGAAAGCTCTGCAGCGGCGACTGAAGCCGGAACGCATCCGGCTTACGCCTTGGCCGGAGCCTTTTCAGCCGGAGCCTGCGAAGGCGCCTTGGCGGCGGCAGCCTTGGGCGCGGCGGCCGGCTTGACTACGGTCTTCTTTTCCGCAGCAGGCTGCGCAGGAGCCTTCTCAGCAGCCTTCGGAGCCGCCGGAGCGGCAGTCTTCGGAGCGGCCTTGACCGCGGGCTTCGCCGCAGCGGGAGCGGCCTTCGCCGGAGCCTGGACCGGCGCCTTCGCTTCGACCTTCTGGTCGACCTTCGGCGCTTCAGTCTTTGCGGCCGGAGCGGCGGCGGGAACAGCGGCCGGAGCCTTCACGGCGCGCTTCGCGGCCGGCCGACGGGCGGCAGGCTTCTTCGGAGCGGCGGCGGGAGACTTCACTTCAGGCTTCGCCTCGCTCTTGACGAGCTTCACCGCGGCCTTGGCCTTCTCTTCGGCTTCAGCCTCGTGGGCGAAGAGCGCAAGCACGGCCTTCAGGAGCGCGACGCCTTCGCGGATCTCGGACTTCTTGATGATGAGCGGCGGGCAAAGACGGATCGTCGTGCCGCCGGCCGTGAGGATCACGAGGCCCGCCTCGAGCGCCTTCTTCTGGATCTCGGCGAGCTTGGGCTGGAGCGAGGCCTTGAGTTCGCAGCCGATCAGCAGCCCCATGCCGCGGACTTCATTGAAGACGTGAAGTTCATCGTTGAGCCCCTCGAGTTCGGCGCGCATGTAGGCGCCCTTTTCGCGGACCTTGGCGAGGAACTTCGGCGTCGCGATCTTGTCGAGAACGGCCGCGCCCACGGCGCAGGCGAGCGCATTGCCGCCGAAGGTGGAGCCGTGCGTGCCCGGGTGGAAGTGGGCCGCAACCTCGTTGGTGGTCAGCACGCACCCGATCGGCACGCCGCCGGCGAGGCCCTTGGCGGTCGTGACGATGTCGGGGCGCACGCCCACCTGCTCGAAGGCGAAGAAGGTGCCCGAACGGGCGCAGCCCGACTGCACCTCGTCCATCACGAGGAGCGCATGGTGCTTGTCGCAGAGCTCGCGCACGCGGCGGGCGAACTTCGGATCAACGGGGAGCACCCCGCCCTCGCCCTGCACGGGCTCGAAGATCACGCAGCATGTCTTGTCGGAGATCTGCTTCTCGAAGGCGGCGATGTCGTTGAAGGGCAGGTGCGTGATCGCGCCGGGACGCGGGCCGAAACCCGTGGAGTACTTGTCCTGGCCGCCCACGCTCACCGTGAAGAAGGTGCGGCCGTGGAAGCTGTGCGTGAAGGAGATGATCTCGTTCTTCTCCTCGCCGCCCACCTCAAAGCCGGTGCGGCGCGCGAGCTTCAGGGCGCATTCGTTCGACTCCGCCCCGGAGTTGGTGAAGAACACGCGGTCGTAACCCGTGAGCGCGGTGATCTTCTTGGCGAGCCCGACGGTCGCGTCGTTCGCGAAGACGTTGCTCACGTGAATGAGGCGCGCGGCCTGGTGCTTGAGGGCCTTGCGCACGATCTTCGGGGCGTTGCCGAGGCAGTTGACGGCGATGCCGCCGCCGAAGTCGAGGTAGCTGCGGCCTTCGGAATCGTAGAGGCGGCACTTCTTGCCGCGCACGAGGAGAATGTCCGCGGGCTTGTAGCAGGGGATCATCACGTGGTCGTAGTCGGCGCGCGTAACTTCAGTCATTTTGAACCTTCCTTATTTCTTATCGTTGGTTTTGGCCGGACGCCGGCGGTCCGCCGCAGCGGGTCCGCCTCTAACGGACGCCCCTCATTCGCCGATGTTGTACTCGTACGCGAGTTCGTCGCAACGCGAGCGCTTGGCGCAGTTTTCGCAGTCCTTGAGGATCTTCTCGGGCAGGGCCTCGATCTTGGTGAGCTTGAAGCCGCAGCGCTCGAAGAACTTCGGATTGCGCGTGAGCACGAAGACCTTGTCGATGTCGAGGCGGCGCGCACGATTGAGGAGGTACTCCACGATCGCGCGCCCCTGGCCCTGGCGCTGCACGAGCGGAGAGACGCCGAGCGAGCGGATCTCCGCGAGTCCTGAATCATAGACGAAAAGGCTCGCGCACCCGACCATCCGGCCGTCGCGCACACAGACGGCGAAGCTGTCGATGTTGCGGATGATGTCGGCGCGCTTGCGCGGCAGATTTTCACCCTGCTTGGCCCAGTACTTCACGAGCTCCTCGACGGCGTCCACGTCGGAGAGGCGCCCCTGGCGGATGAAGAAGGGACCGCGCTCGCGGTTGGCGAGGATCTGATTGAGGGCGCGCGAGAGGTAGGAGAGCTCCGTGTCCGTGATGTTCTTGTTGCGCAGGAGGTTCACGGCCTCGTCGTAGAGGTCTTCAAACGGCGTGCCGTGAAAGTTCTCCTTGGCGTCTTCGGGGAGCTCAACCCCGAGGGGCGCCAACTTCGCGGCCTTCTCGGGCGCGAGGAGGTGCGTCAGGACGGGGCCGGCGTCGGCGACGGGCGAAATCGAGATCGTCCGGGACTGGTTTTGGGGGACTTGTTCTTCCATTTTCTTCTTTTTGGATGATCAAAGGGGCAAGGCAATCGGCCGAACCCTCGCTCCCGGCGAGGGAGCCTCGGGTCTGAAGGGCTCTTCTGCCGGCGCGGAGGCGTTCCGCCCGTCCTCATCCGCGGCCGTCGGCCGGGCCGCCCGGTCCATTGCGGCCGGTCGGCGCGGTTCGTCGGGGCCGCGCAGGGAAACAAATGCCCTCAGGAGCCGCCTTTCGGGAGGGCGCTTCTCCACTTCGCGCGGAGAAGCACGTCCAACTCGTCCGAAAGACACGCCGCCCGGGGGCGCACACATCACCTTCGCCTCCTTCTCGGGAAGACGAATCAAATCGGATTCTATGGACGCGGCGGGAGGCGCTTACGGCTCCAAATGAGAGGTTCTGCCTAGCAAATCCCATCGAAGCCAAATGAAGGAAAATGAGCGCGGGACGCGTGCCGGAAAGGACGAGAAATGACCGGCCAATGTGCGCAATGGCTTCTTTGCGAATCGATCATCTCATTGTTTCCCATGGATTCTTCAGTGGTTCTCGTCGTGCAGGAAAATGTAGTCCGCTCAATCATCCGCGCGCCGTTCAACGCTCTCCCGTCGTGTATCCCGGCGCTTGCGGACAATTGCGCCTCCAGTGTCCGGGATTTGTCGACCATTCGGCGGAATTCACTCGACTATTCGGGGAGAACCCGTGTGCGGCGGAAGTGCCCGATGAAAGTTCCTCCGTCCAGCCCCCAAAAAAAACACTTCGGCCCGGATTTCTCACGGATCCGGGCCGAAATGAGCGTCGCGCGCTGCGCGCCGCCCCCGCGGGCTTCCAAGCGCCTCAGGCGCGCATCACCGTGCCGGGGAATCCCCCGTTCGCGACCACATCGGGCAGAGCCGCATCGAAGATCGAGGCGATCGAGACGGGCGCGCCCGTCGCGCGGGCGGCCGAGAACGCCGCGCGGACCTTGACCGCCATGCCGCCCGTGACGACTCCCGATTCAATAAGCGCCTCCACGCCCTCGGCGTCGAGCGTCGCGATGAGGCGCTTCTCGTGGTCGAGCACGCCCGGGACGTCGGAGAGGTAGACCAAGGGGGCGGCGAGGAGCTCGGCGACAGAGAGCGCCGCGTCGTCGGCGTTGATGTTCCAGAGCCGCCCCTCGACGTCCATGCCGATCGAGGAGACGACCGGGGTCCAGCCCGCGTCGATGAGGCCGAGGAGCGCGCGGCGGCCCGCCTCGCTCCCGGCGCGGGTCTTTGCGACGCGCCCGAGGGCCGCATCCTGCGGCACGACCTCGGCCGCCCCGCCGTCCGTGACGAGAAGCCCAAGAGGCGTGAGTCCCGCACGCCGGACCGCTCCCCGCAGCGCAAGACTGCACGCGCCTGCGAGTCCGCCCGCGATGACGGGCATGTCTTCGGCCGGGCTCACGCGCAGCCCTTCAATGCGGCGTACGGGGAGATTGAGGCGCTCCATCAGGTGGTCCACCTCGACGCCGCCCCCGTGCACGAGGAGGAAGGTGCGGCGGGCGGCCTTAAGCGCCCGGAAGAGCCGGTCGAGTTCGGCTTCGGCGCCCAACGCCTTGCCGGAAAGCTTGAGGACGAGCGGGGCGGCGGTCTTCTCAGTCATGTTCTTCTCCTGGAGGGACGCGGATCAGACGAGGGCCGTCGTCTCATTGAAGCCGAAGCGCAGGTTCATCACCTGCACGGCCTGGCCGGCCGCGCCTTTGAGAAGGTTGTCGATCGCGGAAACGACGACGACGTCCTTCCCATGCTGCGGGTCGTCGTCGGAGACGGCGAACCCGATGTCGCAGAAGCTCGTTCCCACGACGTCGCCGAGCTTCGGGAGGGTCTTCTTCACGCGCACGAGCGGGCGCCCCTCGTAGGCGTTCTCATAGGCCGCGCGCACGGCCGCGGCGTCCGCGCCGGGAGCGAGACGCGCGGTGACAGTCGCGAGGATGCCGCGCTTGAAGGGCCCGAGGTGCGGCGTGAAGACGACGCGCGCATCGAGGTGCTCCTCGATCTCCGGGCGGTGGCGGTGCGTGAAGACGCCGTAGGCGCAGAGACTCACCTCGCAGAAGGCGTTCGCGAGCTTCGCCTTCCTGCCCGCGCCCGAGACGCCCGAGACGGCGTCGATCACGGGCTTCACCGCAGGATCGAGGAGCCCCGCGTCAAGGAGCGGCCGGAGGGCGAGCTGGCTCGCCGTCGGATAGCACCCCGGGAGCGACACGAGCCGCGCCGCGGCGAGGAGCTCCGGATCCACGTATTCGCCCAGGGCGTAGACCGCGACGTCGAGCAGTTCGGGATTCGCATGCTCGAACTTGTAGTACTTCGGGTAGGCCGCGGGGTCGGAGAGCCGGAAGGCGCCCGAGAGGTCGAAGACCACCGCGCCCGCGTCGAGGAAGACCGGGGCGAGCTTTGCGCTCACCTCGTGTTCGGTGCAGAAAAACACAAGGTCGAGCCCCTCGGCCGCTGCCGCCGGGTCGGAAAGCGGCGTGAGCGTGAGCTCGGTGCGGCCTTCGAGCCTCCCGTCGATCTCTGCGACCGGGCGCCCCGCGTCGGCGCTTCCCGCCGAGACGTAGAGGGCCGTGAGCTCGACGCCCGGGTGCCGCAGGAGGAGCCCCGTGAGTTCCGTCCCCGCGTAGCCGCTCGCGCCCACCACCGCCGCCTTCAGGCGCACCAGAGGCTGCGTCCCGCAGCACTGCGCTTCTTCCGTCATGCTTTTCTTCTCCTCTGATCTGTTCGAAGCCTATGGCGCCGGCGCGCCGTTCAACCGCTGCGCCGGTCCGAAGGATGTCCCCGGCTGAGCGCTTCTCCCGATTCGGTTTGACGAAGCGGGAGCTTCGGGCTCCCTTCGGGGAGCCGCCCGTTGCCGGCGGCGCGCCCGGTCGGATATGTTTGCCGGACAAAGAATGTAGCAGTGCGGGCGGGCGCTCCCCCGCGGAGCGCCCCTCCGGCCGCGCCTCCACCGACGAAAATCATGCCGGATTGCTTCAAGTACTTAGAAAAGCTCGTCTCCTTCCATACGATGAGCGACGTCGCGCCCGAGACGGACATGCCCAACGCCCCGCTCATCCACTGGGCGGCGGAGCGCTTTGCCGGATTCGGGTTCTCGACCCGCGTGATCGAGTCCTCTCGAGGCAAGCTCAACCTCTTCGCCTGGTCTGGGCCGATGACGGGCCGCGGCCCCGACGAGCGGGGCGGCCTTCTGCTCTCCGGCCACACCGACACGGTGGGCTGCGACCCGGCGCTCTGGACCTCGGACCCCTGGACCCTCACGCCTAGAGATGGCCGCGTCTACGGGCTCGGGTCCTGCGACATGAAGGGGTTCCTCGCCTGTGCGATGGCCTTCGCCGAAAAGCTCTCGGCGGCGCGCATCGTCCCGCAGCAGGGCCTCGGGATCCTCTTGACCTGCGATGAGGAGACCTCCATGCAGGGAGCGCGGACGGCCGCCCCGGTGCTCGCCGAAATGGGCGTTGCGCCCGCGCTCGCGGTCGTGGGCGAGCCCACGGAGCTCACACCCATTTTCGGCCACAAGGGCTACATGGCGAGAAGCGTCGAGATCGCCGGGCGCGCGTGCCACTCCTCGAACCCGACGCTCGGCGTCAATGCGGTGAAGACCGCCGCCGACGTGATCGAGGCGCTCACCGCACTGGAGGAGCGCCTCAAAGGCTCGGTGGACCCCGACTTCGACCATCCCGACGCCCCCGAAGTGCCCTACCCGACCCTCAACATCGGCTCGATCCGCGGGGGCGACAGCGTCAACCGCGTCTGCTCCTCCGTGCGGCTCGAGTTCGACGTGCGCCCGACCCCCTCCCACCCGGCCGAGAAAGTCCGCGACGAGCTCGATGCGCTTGAAGCGGAACTCAACCGCCGGCACCCCGGCGGGGTGAAGGTCTCTGCGCTCTATCCGGACCTCGACCCCTTCGGGAACTCCGATCCCGACGTCCGCCGCATGGTCGAACGGATCGCCGCAGTGAAGGGCGAGTTCGTGAGCTACGCCACCGAAGCCTCCTTCCTCCAAAGACTCGGCCCCACCGTGGTGATGGGACCGGGCTCGATCCGCCAGGCGCACGGCGTAGACGAATTCTGCGCAGTGAGCGAACTCGAAGGATGCATGGGACTCCTCGAAAAGCTCTTCCTCAGGTGCGGCGGCGCATCCGCCAGCCGGATGCGCTCTGAGAACTTTCTCTCAGGAGGAATGCCTAGGTCAGATTGACTGCCGTCATAAGAGGATGCTCGAGCCCGCGACGGCCTTTCCAAAACGGCTTTCCCGAAGGTAAAGTGAACTCAACAGATTAATTCTGCTTCCCCTTCTACACAGGAAAGAGAGAAATGAACTCCCTCCTCCACGTCGGCTCCTTTTATTACGCGTTTTGGCGATTTACGTATCCGTCAAAGCGTTGAGCTGCACACATCTAGCGGAAGCTAAGAAATGAACCTGCGGTCTCAAACGCCGCAGGTTTTTTAATGCCCCTCTCCAAGCCTCACTCCGAGGCCCTCCCGAGAGCAGAAGGCACCAAATCTCCAGCGGCGCGAAGGACCCGGAAAACCCCATCCCCGGACCCCCCCTTCACCATTCACCCACCCCGGCGCCGTCAATTCCAATTCGGGCGGCGAACCGATTCAAAGGAAACTGGAGAACCCCATGATCCTCATTCTGAAGTCCACCGCCACCCGCGACGACATTTCCGACCTCAAGTCCCGGTTCGAGGGCCGGGGGCTGCGCCCCGTCATCATGGAGGGCGCCGAGAAGGTCGCCGTCGGCATCATCGGCGAGACGCGCAGCCACCTCCCGGCCGACCAGATCCAGGCGCTTCCGTACGTCGAAGCGATCCGCCGCGTCTCCGACCCCTACAAGCTCGCCAACCGCGTGTTCCATCCGGAGGACACGGTGGTGAACGCCGGGGGCGCCAAGGTGGGCGGCGGCCACTTCGCTCTGATGGCCGGTCCCTGCTCGATCGAATCGCGCGAGCAGATCATCGAAGTTGCCCAAGCCGTGAAGGCCGCCGGCGCGACGATGCTCCGCGGCGGCGCCTTCAAGCCCCGCACGTCCCCGTACGACTTCCAGGGTCTGCGCGACGAGGGCCTGAAGCTCATGCTCGAAGCCAAGCGTGAAACCGGCCTTCCGATCGTCACCGAAATCATGAGCATCGACCACCTTGCGCTCTTCGAAGACGTGGACATGATCCAGGTGGGCGCGCGCAGCATGCAGAACTTCGAGATGCTGAAGGAGCTCGGCAAGACGAAGAAGCCGATTCTCCTGAAGCGCGGCATGTGCGCGACGATCAAGGAGTTCCTGATGGCCGCCGAATACATCATGGCGAGCGGCAACGACCAGATCGTGCTCTGCGAGCGCGGCATCCGCACGTACGAGACGGCGACGCGCAACACGCTCGACCTCTCCTGCATCCCGGTGCTCCATGAGCGCACGCATCTGCCGGTCGTGATCGACCCGAGCCACGCCACCGGCGTCGCCCGCTACGTCCCCTCGATGGCCGCCGCCGCGGCCGCCGCCGGCGCCGACGGCCTGATGATTGAGGTGCACAACAACCCCGCCGCAGCGCTCTGCGACGGCCCGCAGTCGCTCACCCCGGACGTCTTCGCCGACGTCGTTCGCACCGTGAAGACGATCCGCAACGCCATCCGCATGAAGGACGCGCCCAAGCCCATTTCGGTCGAGACCGTGATCCGCGCCTGCGCGTCCTGATCCGGAATCCTGCAAGCCCATCAAACGAGGAGAAAAGCGAAATGACCGAGACCGGGAAGACGACTGAGAAACGCAGGGTGCTCGACGTCGCCGCTGGTGCAGGGTACCGCGTCGAGGCCGCCCCCGGTCTCGTCACCGAACCGAGGCTCCTCGCCGAAGCCCTCGGCCGGGTGCTCAAGCTCGGACGGGATTCCGAGCGCCGCGTCGCGGTGGTCACCGACTCCAACGTGGGCCCGCTCTACGCGGGGCGGGTCGCCGCCGCGCTCGAAGGCCTCGCGCACGGGGCCCATGCCGGTACGATCACGATCCCCGCGGGCGAGCCCTCGAAGACGCCCGCCGTTCTCGTGCGGGTGCTCGAAGACCTCGCGGCGCTGCGCCTCACGCGCTCGGACGCCGTGATCGCGCTCGGGGGCGGCGTCGTGGGCGACCTCGCCGGGCTCGCCGCCGCGCTCTACATGCGCGGAATCGAGTGCCTGCAGATCCCGACGAGTCTTCTCGCGATGGTGGATTCGAGCGTGGGCGGCAAGACCGCCGTGGACCTCGAGGCCGGCAAGAACCTCATGGGCGTCTTCTCGCAGCCCGTGGGCGTCCTCGTCGATCCGGAGGTCCTCAAAACCCTTCCCGTGCGCGAAGTCTCCTGCGGCTGGGGCGAGATCATCAAGTACGCCGGGATCGACGAAGCGGTGCGCCCGCTCGTGCGCCGGGAGCTCCTCGGCGGTTCGGGCGAAGCGGGCGTTCCGCTCCCCGGCCTCGACCTCATCTGCGCCGCGATCGACGTCAAGCGCCGCATCGTTGCGGCCGACGAGAAGGAGTCGGGGTGCAGGAAGCTCCTCAACTACGGCCACACGGTGGGGCACGCCGTCGAGACCGCCTCGCGCTACCGGCTCTCGCACGGCGCCGCCGTTGGGATCGGCATGCACGTCCTCATGAAGGCGCTCGACGCCGCGGGCGCGCTCGAACCCGGAATGCTGGGCGAACTCGAAGCCCTCCTCGCCGCCGCGGGCCTGCCCGTCGGGATCCCTGCGGCGCTGCACGACGACCCCGCGCTCGACTTCAGCCCGGAGGCGCTCCTCGCCCTCGCGCGCCACGACAAGAAGTCCGCCGCGGACGGCGTCTCCCTCATCATCCCTACCGCCCCCGGGCGCGCGGAGATCCGCCGGGTCTCCTGGCGGACGCTCGAAGACATGATCCGCCGGGGACTCTGAACCACAGAGCGCCGCCGCCGCGGATTCCGGACCGGAAGACCTCGGGCGCGGCGCGGATCACCGAAACCAAGAAGAACTTCCGCCCTCATCCTCCGCCTCCGACATGATCGCGACCATCCATCCGCAGCCCCTCTCGGGAACCCTTCCCGCCATCCCGTCGAAGTCCTACGCCCACCGGCTCCTCATCGCCGCGGCGCTCTCAGACGCCGCCGCTCCCGTGCTCGTCTCCTATGCGGGCGCTTCGGAAGACATCTCGGCCACCTGCCGGGTGCTCCGCGCCCTCGGGGCCGAAGTCGAGGAACTCACCGACGCCGCGGGCCGGCCCGCGGTCGCGCGCGTGCGGCCACTCGAGCGCGCCCGCCTCCCGCAGAACCCGGAGCTCGACTGCGGCGAATCCGGCACGACGCTGCGCTACATCCTCCCCGTCGTTGCGGCGCTCGGCTGCGGCGCGGTGGTGACGGGGCGCGGGCGCCTTCCGCAGCGCCCGCTCGAACCCCTCGGCGGTGAACTGCGCCGTCAGGGCATCCGCCTCACGGGCCCGGCTTCCGGGGACGTCCTCCCCCTTGTGCTCGAAGGTCGCCTCGTACCGGGCGACTACGCGCTTCCCGGGAACGTCTCCTCGCAGTTCGTGGGCGGTCTCCTCTACGCGCTCTCGATTCTCGAGGGCGAGAGCCGCCTCACGGTGACGCAATCCTTTGAGTCCCGCGCCTACGTCGCGATGACGCTCGAAGTCCTCCAGAGCGCCGGAGTCGTGATCACGGAAGGCGCATCCGCCGAAAACCTCCCCGTCTGGACGCTCGAGGGCCGCGGACACCTTCATGCGGCGGAAAACCTCACGGTCGAAGGCGACTGGTCGAACGCCGCCTTCTGGCTCTGCGCCGACGCAATGCGCCCGAAGGACACGGCGCCCGTCGGGCTCACGGGCCTCAACGCCGCGTCCCTTCAGGGCGACCGCGCGGTGGTGGAGATCCTCGAGTCCATGGGCGCGGCGGCCGACGCGACCGGGGGCGCGCTCGCGCTCACCGCGGCGCAGGGCCTCACGGGGCGCGTCGTCTGCGCCGCGCAGATTCCCGACCTCGTGCCGGTGCTCGCCGTGGCTGCGGGCGCGGCCGAAGGCACCACCACCTTCACGGACGCGGGGCGTCTGCGCATCAAGGAGAGCGACCGCTTGAAGAGCACCGCCGCGCTCCTCTCGGTCCTCGGCGTCCCGCACGAAGAGCTCCCCGCCGGCCTCGTGGTCCACGGGCTCGGCGACGCCCGGCGCTTCCGGGGCGGACGCATCTCGAGCTTCGGGGACCACCGCATCGTGATGGCCGCTGCCGTCGCCGCGACGAACGGCGGCGGCGCGCTCACCATCGAGGGGGCCGAAGCCTCCGCCAAGTCCTATCCGGGGTTCTTCGAGGACCTCGCGAAGTTGGGCGGCCGCGTCGAGCTCGAGCGCTGACCCGCCGCCGCTCCCCCAGAACAAAACGCAAAAAGAAAGAAGAGAAGAACGATGAACACGACCTACGGCCGGAACCTCCGCACCACCGTCTTCGGTCAGTCCCACTCGGCCGCCATCGGCTGCACGATCGAGGGGCTTCCCGCGGGCGAAGCCGTGGACCTCGAACGCCTTGCGGCCTTCATGGCGCGCCGCGCCCCGGGCGGGCGTCTCGCCACCCAAAGGAAGGAGCCCGACGCGCCCGAGATCCTCTGCGGGCTCCTCGAGGGCGTCACCTGCGGCGCGCCGCTCGCGGCCGTGATCCGCAACACCAACCAGCGCTCGCAGGACTACAAGGCGATCGCGGACCTGCCGCGTCCCTCCCACGCCGACCTGCCCGCGCAGGTGCGCTATCAGGGGCACCAGGACGTGCGGGGCGGCGGCGCCTTCTCCGGGCGCCTCACCGCCCCCCTCACGCTCGCGGGCGGGATCGCGCTCCAGATTCTCGAGCGCCGCGGCATCCGCATCGCCGCCCACGTCCTCTCGGTGGGCGAGGCCGAGGACCGGCCGATGAACCCGATGGGCGAGTCCGCGGCCGAGCTCGAAAAGCGCCTCACGCGGGAACTTCCCGTCCTCACGGACGAAGCGGCCGAAGCGATGGCGCAGACGATCGCCCTCGCCCGCAAGGCGGGCGACAGCGTGGGCGCCACGATCGAATGCATCGTCGAGGGGCTTCCCTGCGGCCTGGGCGGTCCGCTCTTTGAGGGCGTTGACGGACGCATCGCCTTCGGGCTCTTCGGGATCCCGGGCGTCAAGGGCGTGGACTTCGGCGCTGGTTTCGCCGCCGCCCGCATGAAGGGGTCGGAGAACAACGACCCCTGGGAGGTCTCGACGGAGGCGCCGGGCGCGCGGCCCCTCACGAACAACGCGGGCGGAATCGCCGGCGGCATCACCACCGGGGCGCCGCTTCTCTTTCGCATCGCGATGAAGCCCACGCCCTCGATTGCGCTCGCGCAGAAGACGATTTCGCTCGAAAAAGGCGCCGACGCGGATTTGGGCGTGCGCGGCCGCCACGACCCCTGCATTGCACTGCGCGCGGTGCCGGTGGTGGAGGCGACGGCGGCGTTGGCCGTCCTCGACGTGCTCCTTGAACCGCCCGCCGTGATGCCCGAGGCCCTCACGCGCCTCTGGGGGTCGGAGGCGCTCCGCCTCGGAGCCATGGAGCGCCTCGGCGAATGCACGAAGAAGAACAAGGACTGAGAGAACGCCATGACTCAAGCAGAAGACCAGCAGCACCCCGTCGCCGAAACCCTCGGCGATCTGAGGGGGCGGATCGACGAAATCGACGCCGCGCTCACGCGCCTGATCGAGGAGCGCCTCGCCGTCGCCGACCGCATCGGCGCGAAGAAGCGCCGCCTCGGACTCGCCGTCCACGCCTTGAAGCGCGAGGACGAGCTTCTCGAGCGGATCGCCGCCAAGGCGCCCGCCGCCGACCGTCCCACGATCCTCTCCGTCTACGAAACCCTCATTTCGGGCTCGCGCCGCCGGCAGCTCGAGCCCGTGATCGAGCGGCCCCCCTGCCCCAACGCGGGCGTCCTCGAGGCGATGCGCCCGGTCGCCGCCGGCGAAGACGCGGCGGCCCTGGCGAAGAAGCTCCTCGCCGCCTTCGCCGCGGCCGGTGCGGCGCCGACGTGGCTGCGCGCCGACCCCGAATCCGTACGCATCCGCTGGAAGTCCGCGGGCGGCGCCGCCGCGCGGCTCCTCGCTGCGGACCTCGCGGGGCTGGGCGCCTCGGTCGCGCCGGCGCTCGCTCATGCGGCCTGCGACCCCATCCCGGGCGCGGGGCTTCTCTGCGGACTTCTCGGCCGCACGCTCTCCCACACGCTCTCACCGGCCATTCACGCGCGTCTGGGCGCCTACGCCTACAAGTGCTTCGAGGTCGAGCCCGAACGGCTCGAACGGTTCTTCGCCGAAACGCCCTTCGACGGCCTCAACGTCACGATCCCCTACAAAGAAGCGGTTTTGCCCTACTGCACTCGTCTCAGCGAAAACGCCCGCAAGGTGGGGGCCGTCAACACGCTCGTGCGCGAACCCGACGGCACGCTCACGGGCGACAACACCGACTACGACGGGTTCCTCGCGATGGTGAAGGAGTCGGGAGTCGAGTGCGCGGGCCGCAAGGCCCTGGTGCTCGGCTCGGGCGGCGCGGCGAAGTGCGTGCGGCAGGTGCTCGAAGACCTCGGCGCCCGGCCCGTGATCGTCTCGCGCTCGGGTCCGGTCAACTACGAGAACATCGCCGAGCACGCCGACGCGGAGATTCTGGTGAACGCCACGCCCGTGGGCATGTACCCGCGCTCGGGCGCGACGCCCGTTGCCGACCTCACGGTGCTCCCCAACCTCCGGATGGTCTTCGACCTCATCTACAACCCGACGAAGACGAAGCTGATCCTCGACGCCGAGCGCCTCGGGATCCCCACGATGAACGGACTCCTGATGCTCGTCCATCAGGCGCTCGAGGCCTCGCGCCGCTTCCTCGGCGGCGCCGAACCCGCCGTCAACGCCCGCGGTTTGATGGCCAAGCTCGCCCTCGACGCCGAGAACATCGTTCTGATCGGCATGCCCGGGAGCGGCAAGTCCACGATCGGGCGCATCGTCGCGCAGAAGCTCGGGCTCGAGTTCGTGGACCTCGACGACGCGATCGAGGCGGCGGCCGAGTGCTCCATCCCCGAGATCTTCGAGCGCGAGGGCGAGAAGGCCTTCCGCGACCTCGAGTCGAGCATCACGCAGGTCGTGGGCGCACGCCGCGGCGTCGTGATCGCGACGGGGGGCGGCACGCTGCTGCGCCCCCAGAACCGTGACGCACTGCGCCAGAACGGGCGCCTGGTGCTCATCAAGCGCGCCTTGGACGACCTGCCGACTTCGGGCCGCCCGGTGTCCCAATCAAAGCCCCTCGCCCGCCTCTGGGAGGAGCGCTGCGAAATCTATGAGGGCAATGCCGACGCCGTCGTCGTCAACAACGCCGATCCGGAGGCCGTCGTGCGGCTCGTGCTCGAAGCCGTCGGGCGCGCGGACGCCGCCTGACGGGTCCTCAGGCACATCACCTCCAAGGGAGGTCAACGCAAGGAAAAGAATTCACGCATCACGCATTCCCGTGGGGCGCTCCTCTCCCATGAGGGCCCGGCCCCTCGGAGCGGCGCGGCGCGGGGCGGCGTTTCACCCGCTCTGCGGATGCCTTCCGAGCGCCCCGAGCTTGTTGTCCGACCGCCGCAACTCGAATACCCCCATTGAGTTAGTCGAGTTCCGCACTTCAGGCTTTTCGACGCTCTGAACGCGAATGCGAATGATTGTTGTTCCTATCTACTTGTGGATAATTCCTTTGTCGGGCGCTCTCCTCCAAGGTTTTTCCCAAGGTTTACAACAAGCTGCTGCGAAACCCGGCGCCGGTGCGAACGGGACGGCTCCGCCGTCCGGCAGAGCTCCGCAGATTCTAGGTGTTAACCCCATCTCTCCAACGAGGAATGTAAGCATTCATGCGGGGAGTCGCCTTGCGTCAAATCCGCCGGTCTAAGGGTTGCTCTCATCCCCCTTATAGGTAAATAATTCGCACAGCGGACGACGACGGCCTCATTCCCCTGAGCCGCCGGCAACAGTTCTGCGGCCGAAAGGGCCCGCCCTTCGGACCAGACCCTAATCAAGAAGAGAAAGTACAACCATGGCACAAGCTCCTGCATTTAAGTATGCCCCCATGTTTCAGCTCGGCAAGGACGAAACCGAGTACTACCTTCTGACCAAGGAAGGCGTCTCCGTCAGCGAATTTGAGGGTCATCCGATCCTGAAGGTCTCCCCGGAAGCCCTCACGAAGCTCGCCAACCAGTGCTTCACCGATGTGAACTTCATGCTGCGCAAGGCGCACAACGAGCAGATCGCCAAGATCCTGCACGATCCGGAAGCGAGCGAGAACGACAAGTACGTCGCCCTCACGTTCCTGCGCAACGGCGAGACGGCCGCCAAGGGCATCCTCCCGTACTGCCAGGACACGGGCACGGCCATCATCCACGGCGAGAAGGGCCAGCAGGTCTGGACGGGCTTTGAGGACGAAGAGGCGCTCTCCCTCGGCGTCTACAAGACCTACACCGAAAATGCGCTGCGCTACTCGCAGAACGCCCCGCTCACGATGTACGAGGAAGTGAACACCAAGTGCAACCTCCCCGCCCAGATCGACATCGAAGCGACCGAAGGCATGGAGTACCGCTTCCTCTGCGTGGTGAAGGGCGGCGGCTCGGCCAACAAGTCCTACCTCTATCAGGAAACGAAGGCGGTCCTCAATCCGCAGAAGCTCGTTCCGTACCTCATCGAAAAGATGAAGACCCTCGGCACGGCCGCCTGCCCGCCGTACCACATCGCCTTCGTGATCGGCGGCACCTCGGCCGAGCGCACGATGCTCACGGTGAAGCTCGCCTCCTGCAAGTACTACGACACGCTCCCCACGACGGGCGACGCCACCGGCCGCGCCTTCCGCGACGTCGAGCTTGAGAAGAAGCTCCTCCAGGAAGCCTGGAAGATCGGCCTCGGCGCCCAGTTCGGCGGCAAGTACATGGCCCACGACATCCGCGTGGTGCGTCTCCCCCGCCACGGCGCCTCCTGCCCGATCGGCATGGGCGTGTCCTGCTCGGCCGACCGCAACATCAAGGCGAAGATCACCAAGGACGGCGTCTTCATCGAGAAGCTCGACAACAACCCCGGCCGCCTCATCCCTGAAGAACTGCGCAATCCGGGCGAAGGCTCCTCGATCCGCATCAACCTCGACCGTCCGATGAAGGAGGTCCTCGCCGACCTGACGAAGTACCCGGTCTCGACCCGCGTCGAACTCACCGGCACGATCATCGTCGCGCGCGACATCGCCCACGCCAAGTTGAAGGAACGCCTTGACCGCGGCGAAGAGCTCCCCGACTACATCAAGAACCACCCGGTTCTCTACGCCGGCCCTGCCAAGACGCCGGAAGGCTACGCCTGCGGCTCGATGGGCCCGACGACCGCCAACCGCATGGATCCCTACGTGGACCTCTTCCAGAGCCACGGCGGCTCGATGGTGATGATCGCCAAGGGCAACCGCACTCAGGTCGTGACGGACGCCTGCAAGAAGCACGGCGGGTTCTACCTCGGTTCGATCGGCGGCCCGGCAGCGATCCTGGCGAAGAACTCCATCAAGTCGGTCGAGGTCGTGGACTTCCCCGAACTGGGCATGGAGGCCGTGCGCAAGATCTATGTCGAGAACTTCCCGGCGTTCATCATCGTCGATGACAAGGGGAACGACTTTTTCGCCGATTTCAAGCATTAAGAACGGTCGTTTATACCATGCACTGTTTCCCGCTCCCGATTGGTGTTGTCGCCGCCTGCGGCGCCGTTTGCCAATCCGACCTCACCCCAAACCCCTCCTTCAGGGAGGGGCTTGGTGGCGCAAGCGGCAAAATTGGCGTTTCGGACGGCAGGTGTAAATTAGTTGCATGAAAAAATACTAACGCGCAAAACTTTGCGTTGTAAAATTGTAAAAAAGACCGTCGTAAGGTATGAAATCCGGCAGATAATCCGGGCGAAATTCCGGTCGCGCCGCGACAAGCCCCTCCCTGTGGCCGTTTGAGAGACGGCTTTCGGAAGAGGGTGCGTGGAGCCGGGTCCGTATCCCGGCGGACCGGGCGCCGCCCCTTGGTTCCGGCTTTTGGCCGTGCGGAGCCGGATCGGCAAACGCCGGCGGCGACAGCGGCCGGCCGGTACGGGGTGCGGTGCGAATTGACAGACATATCGTTTTGTGATGAGAGACTTTGTTGCAAAAATATCCCTGACAGCACTCTTCGTGCTGGCGATCTTCTCGGCATCCGCTGCCGAGAAGGTCACTTTTGAAGCCAACTCGCCGCTGACGGTCGCCGTCGGCGAGGCGTTCCGCGTGGAATTCGCCCTGAACGCCAAACCCGACGGGGATACTTTCAAGGCGCCTTCGTTCGAGGGATTCGACGTGCTGGCGGGACCTGCCATCTCGCAGGGGTCGTCGGTCCAGATCGTCAACGGCTCGATGACCAAGAGCGTCAGCTATACCTACACTTTCGTGCTGCTGCCGCAGGCCGCGGGCAACGTGACCATCGGCGCCGCGGAGGTCAAGGTCGACGGCTCGTCCTACCGGACCCGGCCGCTGCCCATCGAGATCGTGAACGAGGGCGAAGGCTCCCGGGCGCAACAGCAGCAGGGCGGTTCGAACCGTGCGGACGATACGCAGGCCGATGCCCAGAGCCGGATCGGCAAGGACGATATTCTGCTCCGGGCCGTCGTGTCGCGCTCGTCGGTCTACAAGAACGAACCCCTGCACGTGGCTTTCAAGCTCTATACGCGGGTTCCTTATGTCAACATCGTTCCCGAGTCGGCTCCGTCGTTCAACGGTTTCTGGTCGCAGGACCTCTCCGATCCCAATTCGGCCCGCGTGGGGCGCGAGACCTATGCCGGGAAGGTGTACGAGACGCGTGTGCTGTACGACTACCTGCTCTATCCGCAGCAGGTCGGCTCGCTCACGATCGACCCCGTGGACATGACCGTCGTGGCGCAGGTCGTGGGGCAGAGCCGCCATGCCGATCCCTTCTTCGGGGGCGGCCGCGAGGTGTTCAACGTTCCGCGCAAGGTGCAGAGCCAGCGGGCCACGGTCCAAGTGAAAGCGCTTCCGGCAGGTGCTCCGGCCAGCTTCAGCGGCGCTGTGGGCAATTTCACGATGGACACCCAGT
>CAJKCQ010000040.1 GCA_905198475.1 uncultured Sutterella sp.
AAAACCACGAGTCCTCGTGACGCGTCCGGGAGAAAACCATCCGAAACGCCATTGCGTCGGCAAAGAGCTGGGTTGAGGAGCTTCGCTCAGCGATGGAGAACATGGTGTAGTCCATGATCCCGTTGCCGTAGAGCGGCCCGAATGAAGCGAGTACGTCCCGATAGAGCCCCGTTTTCTGTGCTATGGCGTGGGTGGCGGCATAGAGGCCGATCAACTTGAAGGGATCGGAGAGCCCGAGATGACCGTAGTGCTGCGCCCAGACCAGTCTGAGAGAAATACACGATTACGATATTTTCAGGTTTTCAGGTTCCAAACACCGAAACTGGGCTCCGGTCGCACTATCAGCGCACAATTTGTGATAGGTTCAAAACAACCGGCGCCCCACCCCTCCGCTCCCGCGGACCGCGCCGGTGTCCGCAGCGGCCGCGGCGTGGCCGCCTCCTGCGAACCATCAATGGAATTCTTATTTGATCCGGCCCTCTGGGTGGGCCTCATCACCCTGATCGTTCTCGAGCTCGTCCTCGGCATCGACAACCTCGTCTTCATCGCGATCCTTGCGAAGAAGCTTCCTGCGGCCGAGCGCGACCGAGCGCTCTACACCGGCCTCGGCCTCGCCGTCTTCATGCGCCTCGGGCTCCTCTCCATCATGAGCTGGCTCGTGGGGCTCACCGAACCGCTCTTCACGGTATTCGAACACCCGTTTTCTCTGAGGGACCTCATCCTCATCGCGGGCGGCGTCTTCCTCCTCTACAAGTCCACGAGCGAACTGCACGAGCGACTTGAAGCCCGGCCGCACGACGCCGAGGAGAACGGCGCCGCCGCGGGCTTCTGGCTTGTAATTGCGCAGATTCTCGTTCTCGACGCGGTCTTTTCGCTCGACAGCATCATCACCGCCGTCGGCATGGTTGAGAACCTCTACGTCATGATGACCGCGGTCGTCGCGGCGATCGGCGTGATGGTGCTCGCAAGCCGGCCGCTCACGCAGTTCGTCACCGACCACCCGACCGTCGTGGTCCTCTGCCTCTCGTTTCTCCTGATGATCGGCCTCTCGCTCGTCGCCGACGGCTTCGGCTTCCACATCCCGAAGGGCTATCTCTACGCGGCGATCGGCTTCTCGATCATGATCGAGTTCTTCAACCAGGTCGCTGCGAAAAGCGCCGCCAGGCAGTCCGAGAAGCTTCCCTTCCGGCAGCGCACGCTCTCGGCGATCGTGAGCCTCATGGGGCGCCCGGGCGAGCGGATTGAAGCCGAAGCGGTCGACGCCGGCGCTACCGCCGGGGAATCCTTCATCGAAGAGGAGCGCCGCATGGTCGAGGGCGTCCTCACGCTTGGCGACCGGTCGGTCAAGTCCATCATGACGCCGCGGAGCTCCATCGTCTGGGTCAACCTCAGGCGCCCGCCCGAAGAGATCGAGGCGCTCATCGGCCGGGCGCCGCACAGTTGCTACCCGGTCTGCGAAGGGTCGCTCGAACACGTGGTCGGCATCATCAAGGCGAAGGACTTCGCGGGCGTTCCCTTTGATCCCGAGCGCGCCCTTGCCGCGGCCCGCCGCCGCCCCGTCGTGGTGGTGCCCGAAACGGTGGACGTCATCGGCCTCATGCGCGGGGCGCGCCGAGGGCTTCGCTCTCTCGTGCTCGTCGCCGACGAGTTCGGCGTGATCCAAGGGCTTGTCACCACCCACGACGTCCTCGAGGCGATCGCCGGCGACTTTCCGGACGAAAACGAACGCCGCATGGTCGAGCCGCTCTCCGATGGGCGCGGCTGGAGCGCCGACGGCTCGGCCGAACTTCTCCAGGTCGAACAGGCGGCCGGCGTCTCGGGACTGCGCGGCGAAGCCGGGGACGCAGCGACCCTGGCGGGCCTGCTTCTTCTCAAATTCGGCCGGATTCCCGCCGAGGGCGAGTCGGTCGAGGTGAGGGGGCTGCGCTTCACGGTCACCGCCGTGGAGAAGAACCGCATCGAGCGCGTGACGATCCTGCGCGCCGAGTGAATTCAACTGCGGCAAACCTGCTATCAGGAGGACGCTTCAACCCGGTGCGCTTGAGGCAGAATCATTGAACGGCGTCAAAGGCCGCGTCCAACTCTGAGAACGCCCGCCCTTGACGTCCTTCGAAGAAGACCCCTCAAGATCAGTACATGCTTCAGTTTCTCATGCGCCGGCTCTGCGAGGCGATGGTCGTGCTCCTCACGGTGGCGGCCGTCGCCTTCGTGCTATTTCAGTTCATCGGCGACCCGGTGGCGCAGATGCTCCCGATGGACGCGTCCCCCGAAGACCGCGCGCGGCTCACCGCCGCCCTCGGTCTCGACCAACCCGCCTGGGTGCAGTTCGGCCGCTTCGTCGCCCATGCGCTCGAAGGCGATTTCGGGCTCTCGCTGCGTCAGGCCGCGCCCGTGGCGTCGCTCTTCGCCGAGCGCCTTCCCGCAACGATGGAGCTCGCCTTCGCCGCGCTCGTGATCGCGCTCGGACTGGGGCTGCCCGCCGGCGTCTGGGCGGCCGTCCACCCGGAGCGCTTCTCCTCGAAGCTCCTGATGGGCACCTCGGTGCTCGGGATGTCGCTGCCGACCTTTCTCGTGGGCATTCTGCTGATCCTCCTCTTTTCCGTCGAACTCGACTGGCTGCCGTCCTTCGGGCGCGGTGAAGTGGTTGCGCTCGGTTGGTGGACCACGGGACTTCTTACGCTCGACGGCTGGAAGCACCTGATTCTCCCTGCCGCCACGCTCGGGCTCTTCCAGACGGCCCTCATCATGAGGCTCGTGCGCGCGGAGATGCTCGAAGTGATCCGCGAGGACTTCATCAAGTTCACCCGCGCCCGCGGGCTCTGCGCCCGCACGGTCTACTTGGGGCACGCGCTCAAGAACACGCTCCTCCCGGTGATCACCATCACGGGGCTCCAATTGGGCGGTCTCATCGCCTTCTCGATCGTCACCGAGACGGTCTTCCAGTGGCCCGGCATGGGGCTTCTCTTCCTGCAGTCCGTGCAGTTCGCCGACATTCCAGTCCTCACGGCCTACCTCTGCCTGATGGCGCTCTTCTTCGTCGTGATCAACCTCTGCGTGGACCTGATCTGCGCCGGGATCGACCCGCGGCTCAAGCTCTCGCCCGGCCGCTGAAAGCGTGGAGAACAGAACAAAAATGACGACCGACAAGAAAACCTCCGCCGCGCCCGTGAAGCCCGGATTCTTCGCGCGGCTCGCGAAGAGCGACGCCTGGTGGGCCCTGAGGGGCTCGCTTTCCGCGCAGCTCGCGCTCCTCACTGGGCTCGTGCTCATCGTGCTCGCCGCAGGCGCCCCCTTCTTCTCGACGCAAAACCCCTTCGACCTCGCGACGATCGACATCTCGTTTGCGAACCTTCCGCCGGCGTGGAGTGAAGCGGGCGACCCCGCCTTTCTCTTCGGCACCGACGACCAGGGGCGCGATCTCTGGAGCGCGATGCTCTACGGCATGCGCCTTTCGCTCGTGATCAGCGTGATCGCCGTGGCGCTCTCCATCCTCCTCGGCGTCAGCCTCGGCCTCGTCGCGGGCTTCGCGGGCGGCTGGGTGGACAGCCTTCTGATGCGCATCTGCGACGTGATGCTCTCCTTCCCGGCGATTCTGCTCGCGCTCCTCATCGACGGCATCCTGCGCGCGGCGCTCCCCGCGGGCGAACACCCGATCCTCCCCTATGCGGTGCTCATCAGCGCGATCACGCTCTCGGGGTGGGTCCCCTATGCGCGCACCGTGCGCGGCATGACCCTCGTCGAGCGCGGCCGCGAATACGTGCTCTCCGCGCGGGTGATCGGCGTGCGGCCGGCGGTGATTCTGCGTCGCCACATCCTCCCGAACGTCCTCGGGCCCGTCTTCGTGCTCGGAACGCTTCACGTGGCGACGGCAATCCTCACCGAGGCGACGCTCTCCTTCCTCGGCGTCGGGGTGCCGCCCACGACGCCTTCGCTCGGAACCCTGATCCGCATCGGCAGCGACTTCCTCTTCTCGGGCGAATGGTGGATCACAATCTTCCCCGGCGCCTGCCTCGTGGCGCTTATTCTGTCGGTGAACCTCGTCGGCGACTGGCTGCGCGACGCCTTCAACCCGGCGCTTCATTCCTGAGTCCCGCCCGGAGACCACAAACATGCAGCAGACGACCTGCACTCCCGTCGAACGGACGGAGAACATTCTTGAAGTGCGCGGGCTCTCGGTGGAGATCACCTCGCGCGGGCGCACGTCCACGATTCTGAACGGCGTGGACTTCACGATCGCCGCGGGCGAAGTCCTCGGCATGGTGGGGGAGTCGGGCGCGGGCAAGTCCATGACGGGCTCCGCCGTCCTCGGGCTCCTGCCTCCGGGCGCGCGGATCTCTGCGGGTGAGGTGATCCTCGAAGGGCGCCGCATCGACCAGTTGACCGAATCCGAGCGCACCCGCATCCGCGGGCGCACGATCGGCGCGATCTTTCAGGATCCGCTGACGTCGCTCGACCCCCTGATGAAGGTGGGCGACCAGATCGTCGAGACGATCTGCGCGCACCGGCCCGAGGTCTCGAAGACCAACGCCCACCGCCGCGCCGTGGCGCTCCTTGCCGAAACCGGCATCCCCTCGCCCGAAGTGCGCGCCAACCAGTACCCGCACGAATTCTCGGGCGGCATGCGCCAGCGCGTCGTGATCGCACTCGCGCTCGCCGCGGACCCGAAGCTCATCATCGCCGACGAACCGACGACGGCGCTCGACGTCTCGATTCAGGCGCAGATCATCACGCTCCTTAAGCGCCTTGCGCGCGAGCACGGCACATCGGTCCTCCTCATCACCCACGACATGGGCGTGATCGCCGAAACCGCCGACCGCGTCGCCGTCCTCTATTCGGGCGAGGTGGTGGAGACGGGCCCCGTCGAAAGCGTGCTCTCGCGCCCGCAGCACCCCTACACCAAGGGCCTGATGGGGGCGATTCCCGACATCAACGCACCCGGGCTCTGGCTCGAGCAGATCGAAGGCTCCATGCCCGACCCATCGGCGCGCCCCGAGGGGTGCCCCTTCCACCCGCGCTGCCGCGCCGCAACCGAGGAGTGCCGCACGAAGCGCCCGCCCCTGATGCCCATGGGGACCTCAGACGCCGCCTGCTGGCTCGCCTCCCCCACGGGCCGCGCGGTGCCGGACTCCATCGTGCGCTTTCACCCGAAGCGCCGCGGATTGGAGAAGTCGATCGAGGAGCGGAGCGCCCGGCTCGCCGAGGCGCCCGACATTCTGTCGGTGCACGAGCTCTCGCGCACCTTTGACGTTTCGGCTCCCTGGCTCACGCGCTGGCTCACCCGTACCCCCCGCCGCTTCGTGCGGGCGGTCGACGGCGTCACCTTCGGCGTGCGCCGGGGCGAAACCCTGGCGTTGGTCGGTGAATCGGGCTGCGGCAAGTCCACCCTGGCGCGCCTCCTCGCGGGCCTCTACGCGCCGAGCGCGGGCGGCATCAACTTCGACGGATTCTTTGAGGACGCCGCGGGTGGCCGGGCCGAGCACACGACCTTCGAGCGCGAGATCGCCGGACGCCTCAACATGATCTTCCAGGACCCGTACGCGAGCCTCAACCCCCGCATGCGGATCGCCGACGTGATCGCCGAACCCTTGGCGACCCTGCACCCCGACTGGGCGAAGTCTGAGATCGAGGCGCGCGTGCGCGAGGCGGCTGAACTCGTGCGGCTCCCCGAATCGGCGCTCGAAAAGTACCCGCACCAATTCTCGGGCGGACAGCGCCAGAGAATCTCAATTGCGCGCGCTTTGGCCGCGCGCCCCGAGTTCCTGATCTGCGACGAGCCGACGTCGGCTCTCGACGTCTCCGTTCAGGCGCAGGTCCTCAACCTCATGAAGGAGCTGCAGCTCGAGTTCGGGATCACCTACGTCTTTATTTCACACAACCTCGCCGTCGTTCACCACATGAGCGACCGCGTTGGCGTGATGTATTTGGGGCGCTTGGTCGAGCTCGCTCCCCGCGATGCGCTCTTCCATGACCCGAAGCACCCGTATTCGCGGATGCTCCTCGACGCCATTCCGCACCTGAAGAACCCGGGGCGCTCCCGCACGCCCGTGCAGGGCGAGGTGCCGAGCCCGCTCAATCCCCCCTCGGGCTGCGCCTTCCACCCGCGCTGCCCACGCGCGACGCCCGAGTGCGCGAAGACGACGCCGCAGTTGACGCCCGTCCGCTTCGTCAAGTCCGTGGGGGCTTCAAACCCAGGGGATGAGCGCTTTGTCGCCTGCCTCCATCCGCTGTGAGCGCCTCCGAAACAGCACAACGCCCCGCGGATGGAGATCCACAGGGCGTTTCAACATTCTGATCGGGGGCGGCGCAGTGGACGAAGCGCTGCGCGCGCACCTTGAGGCCGCGCGCGGCCGCGTCTGGGCGACCTACGGCATGACGGAGACGCTCTCCCACGTGGCGCTCCGTCTCCTCAACGGCCCCGACGCCGATCCCGGCTTCCGGGCGCTTCCCGGGGTCGAACTCTCGATCTCCACCAAGGGCACGCTCGCCGTCACGGCGCCCGCCGTTGCGGCGGAAACGCTCGTCACGAACGACGTCGTGCGCTTCACGGCCGACCATGCCTTCACCGTGACGGGGCGTTTGGACAACGTGATCAACTCGGGCGGCATCAAGGTGCAGACGGAGGTGGTGGAGGAGAAGCTCCGGCCGCTCCTTTCGGTGCCCTTCGCCGTCGCCCCGCGTCCGAACCGGCTCCTCGGCGAGGAGGTGGTGCTCGTTGTCGAAGGGACTCCGGACGAGGCCGCAGCCATCGACCTCACGAAGCTCCGGTCCGTTCTCGGGCGCTACGAATGCCCGAAGGCGGTGGTGGCGGTCCCGAAGCTCCCGCTCACGGCGACGATGAAGCCCGACCGCCCGGCGATCCGCGCCGCGGCCCGTGCGGCCCGAGCGGCTCGAACAGGCCTCCCGGCCGATGCGCCGCGCATGCAGCCCGCTCCGGGAGACTCGGGAGCGTCACGACCGCCCTCACCCGGCCGGCGGCCAAGCTCCTCCGCCGCGCTCCCCGCGACGGACGCGTCCGTCTTCGCGGTGGAGATTCCTGCACCGAAGTTCGCCCGAGGGCCTTGAGAATCGTCCTCTCGAGGGTTTCCCCGCAGAAAGGCGCCGCGCCCGAAGAACTAATGTAGAGGAATCCGTCGTACGAAGAAGGATTCCTCATGCTCGACGCCGTACTGCATTCGCTTTCCAACACCCTCGTGCTGCTCCTCGTCGGCGGCTTCGGCTTCTGGCTCGCCTGGGCCGGGTATCTCGACGTCGCGAAGCGCGGTTTCATCGCGAAGATCGTCAACCTGTCGATTCCGTGCTTCCTCTTCCACTCGATCACGGGAAAGTTTGATCAGCAGGGGCTCCTCACGCTCCTCGAGCTCGCCTTCATACCCTTCATCACGGTGTCGATCAACTGGGCCGTATCGGTGCTCCTCGTGCGGCTCGGCCTCGTGCGGCAGGAGTGGCGCGGGATCTTCATCTCATGCTTCACCTCCTCGACCGTCCTCTTCGTGGGGGTGCCGATGACGATGGCGCTCTTCGGCGACGTCGGCATCCCCTACCTCCTCGTCTACTTCTTCGCGAACTGCCTCTTCATCTGGACGGTGGGGCTCTTCAACATTCAGTTGGACGGCGTGGCGCGCGCCCACGGCCCGAAGCCGAAGCTCCTCTCGATGCATTCGCTGCGGATGCTCTTCTCACCCCCGCTCCTCGCCTTCATGGCGGGCGTCGTGGTGGTGCTCACCGCCCTGCCGCTTCCCGCCTTCGTCTCAGGCACCGTGAAGACGATCGGTCAGATCACCTCGCCTCTGGCGCTCATCTTCATCGGCATGACGATCGAGTCGATCGGCTTCGGGAAGTTGAAGCACCTCCCGCGCGAGATCTGGCTCGTGCTCTTCTCGTGCTTCATCCTGCGCCCGTGCGTGATGTACTTCGTCACCGGGTGCTTTGAGATGGAGACCGTGATGCGGCAGGTCTTCGTGGCGGCCTCGGCGCTCCCGGTGTCCAGCGTGGTCGCGGTTTTGGCGAAGAGCTACGGCGCGGACGAGGAGTTCGCAAGCGAGGCGATCGGCGCTTCGACCCTTGCGCTCGTCTTCGCGCTTCCCTTCCTCGTGACGTTGATCAACCTCATTTGACCGACATTCACGCGCAGCAGACGCGCAAGAAAAGGCCGCCCGGGACGACAGCCTTTTCTTGGAACCAAAGCCAAGCGCGTCAGATCGCGCGCAGGCGGATGAGGCGGCGGCCGTCGGGCGTGTAGTCCTTCGCGGGCTTCACCTCGTTGGGGCGGCCGATGCGGCGCAGGTACCGGCGCGAGGAGCCCGACATGTTCCAACCCACCTCGCGGCCGCGGCTCTGGATGCGCTTCTCGAGGCACGAGGCGCACTGCGTGGGCTCGTCGTCAAGGCAGGGCTTGTTGTCGTAGAGCTGGTAGCCCTTCCTGAAGCGCTGGGGCGACAAGTTCGGCATCACGACGTTGCAGCCGTATTCGATGCCCATCTCGCGGCCGTCGTCGCGGATCGCCTGCAGCGCCGTGGCGGCGGCGATGTTCACGGGGCCAAGGACGAGGCGCGTGACGGCGATCATGTTGAGGGCGAGCTGCAGGAGCGCCTTGGGCTCCATCTGCCCCAAGGCCTCGAGGTCGTTGCCTTCGCTCCTCAGATAGGGCCCCATGCCGATCATGTCCACGTCGATTTCCTGGAACATGCGGATGTCGCGGCAGAGGTCTTCGAGGGTCTGCCCCGGAATGCCGATCATCACGCCGGTGCCGACCTGGTAGCCCGCGCGGCGCAGCGACCGGAGGCACTCGAGGCGGTGCTCGAGGTTCTTCTCGTTCCGGCCCGGGGTCGAGTGGAGCATTTGGAAGAGCTCGGGGTTCGAGGTCTCAAAACGCGCGAGGTAGCGCAGCGACTCGGGATTCCCGCAGGCCTCGGCCCAGCGGCGGTAGACGGACTCGGGCTGGTCGCCGAGCGAGAGCGTGACGCCGACGCCGTTGGGCAGGAGCGGGCTCTTCGTTTTGACGTGGATCTCGCGCAGGCACGCGCAGATGAATTCGATGAACTTCTCGTCGTGGCGCTCGCCCGCCTGCAGGCACACCGAGCCGTAGCCCTGGCGCGCCGCCCAGACGGCCTGCTCGACGATCTCCTCCTGGGTCATCGTGTAGCGCTCGACGGCGTGGTTCGCCTTTCGGATGCCGCAGTAGCGGCAGTTTGCCGTGCAGATGTTCGAGAGTTCGATGAGGCCGCGGTAGTAGACGTAGGGGCCCATCAGCTCCGTGGTGCGGTTGAAGGCGGCCTCCTTCAACATCCGGCAGTCTTCCGGGTCGGTGAGGCCGAGGAGCGCGACGATGTCGGCGTCCGAGAGCTCGGGACGCGCAAGGATCGCGGCAAGTTCGGTACGGGTCATTTGGGGTGAGGAAAAAGAATTCTTGTTGGCGCGGATTTTCGCACCATTTCTCAGTGTTTTCACGCAGTCGGCCCGCCTTTGAGCAAATTTTTCACGCACCGGCCGCCGCGGGCTCCCGCTCCGTCCCGGCAATAGTCCCGCGGAGCGCCGAAAACCCGCGCGTACGCGGATCGTTCGCATTTCCTTGCACTGCCGCAAAGCGCCCGGAACCTATCCGCGCGAAAATGTGCGGTCGTCCCCAAGAAGAAACCGTCCCCACGACCCCGATCATGACCCGAGAAGCCCTTCAATCCGTTGCCGCCGATGCCGCGGCCGAAGCCGCCGCCGAGGACGGTGCGCTTGATGATGCGGTGCTCTTCGGGCCGGCGGGCTCGGACGACCCGCGTTGGTGTTGGATCGCAACGCGCCGGACGTCGCTCGCAACGCCCGACGGCGACGTGCTCCTTGCGAAGTTCGGCGTCACCGGGGCGGAGAATCTGCGGCTGCCGCGGCCGCAGGCGCTCGACTTCCTCGCCCGCGGCCGATGGGACGGCGCGTGCCTTGACGCGGAGCTCCAGTCTGCGGCCATCCCGCTCTGCGGGCACTTGACGCCCGCGGCGCGCGCCGTAGGCCGTGTGAACCTGTTGCTGCGCGAAGGCGACGGAACGGTGACGGGCGACTACACGATCGGGACGGGCCTTTCGCGCATGCTCCCGGCGATCGGGATTCCGCTCTCGGAATGCCGCGCGCTCATTCTCGCCGACCGCGACGACGACCCGGCCGCGACCGGTCTGGTGCGGCTTCTCAAGCACCTCGGCGCCCCGGAGGCGGCGCTTCTCGCGATCACCGCTCCGCTCACGAAGGCCGAAATCGCCGCAATGCCGGCGGCGGAGCACGCAAACCTCCTCATCAACGCCTCGCGCTTCGGGCGTGCGCCCGACTTTGAGGCGATGCCGGTCGAAAGTCCCGACGCCCTCGGGCACTTCCACGCCCTGAAGGGCGTCCTCGACCTGATCGACGACCCGGTGCGCACGCGCCTCATCTGGAACGCCCAGCGGCGCGGCCTCCACGCTCGCAGCACGCTCGGGCTGCGCGTGGTCGAGGCGCGCGAGGCGGCCGAACTCTTCACCGGACGCACGCTCCCCTTCTGCGCGACGCGCTCGATTCTCTCCGACATCCGGCGCGAAGCCTCGAACATCGTGCTGATCGGCATGCCCGGCTGCGGCAAGACCACGATCGGCAAGGCCGTAGCCGCGCGCCTCATGCGCGAGTTCGTCGATATCGACGCCAAAGTCGAGCAGCGCGTGGGCAAAAGCTCCGCGCGGATCTACCGCGAGGACGGCGAAGCCTTCTTCCGACTTCATGAATCGGCCGTGATCGAGTCGCTCGCCGATCGCCACGGACTCGTGATCTCGACGGGCGGGGGCGCCTGCCTCAGGCCCCGCAACCGGATGCTCCTCGCCCTCAACGGCACCTTCTACTGGCTGCAGCGCCCGCTCTCGAAGCTCTCCACCTACAACCGCCCGATTCCGCAGCGCCGCGGCGTCGAGGTGCTCTATGAGGAGCGCGCCCCCATCTACCGCGACCTCGCCGAGCGGATCATCACCGTGAAGTCGGTCGAGGAGACCGTCGCCGCGATCATCGGCGAGAGTCGCCCGGGCGAGGACTGACGCGCCGCTCCTCCGGAGCGTCCGCACGCCCCATAACGCCCAAGGGCCGCCCGGAAGCATTCCCGAAGCGGCCCCTGAGGCGTCTCTCCATCGAAGAAGCCGTTCTCAGACGGGCGGCGTGAAGGCGCGTACGATGGGGGCCGGCGCGGTCCACTTCTCGACGCGCACTAGTGCGGTCGAGGCAATGTTCCCGCAGGATAGCGCGCTTGCGGGATCGTCGGGCGTGAGGACGTTCGTGCACCCGTGGGCGTCGATCGCCTCGCCCTCGACCGTCTGCGGGTCGAACCACCCGCCGTGGTGCACGACTACGGAGCCCGGGCGGACGTCGTCGGCCACCACGGCTCCGGCGAGAATGCGCCCCCGAACGCTCGAGACGCACACGACGTCGCCCGCCTCGATCCCCCGCGCCCGGGCGTCCGTGGGATTCATCAGGCAGACCTCGCGCCCGGCGACGTCGGACTTCATGTGGGTGACGGGATTGAGCTGACTGTGCAGCCGCGCGGTGCTCTTCGGGCTCACGAGCTGCAGGAGCGCCGGGTCGGCGCTTCTCGAGGCGTCCTCGTCGGCCGCGTGCTCGCGGCTCCCGTAGGCCTCGTAGGGCTTCAGGTACGCCGGGTGCGGCGGGCAGTCCGCGTAATGGAGCCTCGCAATCCGCTCGGAATAAAGCACGATCCGGCCCGTTTCGGTTCTGAGGGGCGCGGCATCGGGGTCCTCGCGGAAGCGCGCGTAGGCGACGTATTCGTCTCCCTTGGGGTCGTGCGGATAGAGCACCACGCCCGTCCGTTCAAAGTCGCTCCACGCCGGAATCGGAGTGCCTGCGGCTTCGCCCCTCTCGCTGGCCTCTTCGTAGAGCCGGCGGATCCACCCCGCTTCGTCGAGCCCTTCGGTGAATTCCCGCTCGATGCCGAGGCGCTCGGCAAGATCAGCGAAGATCCGGAAGTCGCTGCGGCTCTCGCCCACCGGGGCGATCACCTGCTTCATCAAGACGATGCCGTCGTTCACGTAGGTGCCGATCGACGTGATGTCGCTGCGCTCGAAGAAGGTCGAGGCGGGCAGAACGATGTCGGCGTGCTTCGCCGTCGCGCTCCAGACGCTGTCGGCGACCACCACACACTCGGGGCGACGCCAGGCGGCCTCGAGCCGCCGCGTGTCCGGATGATGCGCAAAGGGGTTGCCGCCCGCCCAGAAGACGAAGCGGATGTCGGGATATTCGATGCGGCTGCCGTTCCAGTCGATCACCTTCCCCGGATTTGCAAAGACGTCGGCCATGCGGGCGACGGGCACTGCCGGACTCTCCCTCCAGGGGAGCGTCACGGGCTTGACCGGCGCGACGCGCGTCGGGATCTGCCCGAGAAGCGGCCCCGTGCCGGGCGGGAAGCCCCCGTTGCAGTAGTGGTAGTTGAAGCCGATGCCGCCGCCCGGGAGCCCCATCTGCCCCAGGGCCGCCGCGAGCGCCGTCGCCATCCAGGGCGGCTGCTCGCCGTAGCGGGCGCGCTGCGGGCCCCAGCCGAACATGATCATCGTGCGGCGGGAGGAAAGTTCGAGCGCGAGCGACACGACGTCCCCGGCCGGAACGCCCGACTCCCTCGCGGCCCATTCGGGCGTCTTTTCGACGCCGTCCTCACGCCCGAGCACGTAGCCTTCGAGCGCCTCCCAACCGCTCGTGCAGCGGGCGAGGAACTCCCGGTCGGCGAGTCCGCGGGTGACGAGCACGTGGAGGATACCGAGCATGAGCGCGCAGTCGGTGCCGGGCTTCACCGCCACCCAGCGGCTCCCGAGGGCCTGCGCGGTCTTGGGGCGCAGCGGATTCACCGCGATCGTCCTGATGCGCGGATGGTCCTTGAGACTGAGAATGATGCGGGTCGATTCGTGCAGCGTCGTGCTCCAGTCGATGTCGTTCGTGACGAGCGGATCGCACCCCCAGAAGACGATGCGTTCGGCGTGCTCGAGAATCTGCGGCCAGGCGGTGCTCCGCGGGTCCTTCTCACCCAATGCGTAGGGAAGAATCGTCCCGATCGCGGCGGTGGAGTAGCTGTTGCCCGTCTGCACGAAGCCGCCCATCAGGTTGAGGAGGCGCTGCAGAAGGCTGATCGAATTGTTGACCGACCCCGGGCTCTTCCAGCCGTAGGAGCGCCCCCAGACGGCGCTCGGACCCCGCTCGGCGTAGACGCGCCTGATCTCGCCGGCCGTCATGTCGAGGGCCTCCTCCCAGGAGACCGGCACGAAGTCGTCCTCTCCGCGCCCGGCTCGACTCGCCGGTCCGGATTCGAGCCACCCGCAGCGCACCATCGGCTGCAGGATGCGCGCCTGCGAGTACGGGAGCTCGATCAGATCCGCGAGGTTGGGCGACGGTGCGGCGTCCGCTTCAAAGGGACGCGCACCCACCAAGCGCCCCTCCTTCGTTTCGGCGTAGAAGAGCCCCCAGTGCGAGGCGGTGAGCGTTTCTCGGACGTTGTTCGTCGGCCGGGCGGCGGATTGCTTGGTCATGGAGAGCGTCTATGGACGGGAAGTCTGTTGTCGAGGAGTTCTTATACACCAACGACCGCAGATCCGAAGACCGGCGGCCGATGGGGCGTTATCAGAGTGCGGCGCACTGGAGGCGCGAAAAAGGCGGGCGCGGACCGTCAGGATTCCCGCGGACGACCCGCGCCCCAAACCTCCAAACCGTACTCAAAGAGTGAATCAGAAGGTCGGGAGCACGCCGCCCTTGTATTCCTCTTCGATGAACTTCTTCACTTCGGGCGAGGTGATCGCGGCCTTGAGCTTCTGGAACTTCGGCTCGTTCTCCTCGCCCGTGCGGACCACCACGACGTTGGCGAAGGGCGAGGACTTCGGCTCGATCGCGATGGAGTCGTGCGCGGGGTTTAGGCCCGCCTGGAGCGCGTAGTTGGCGTTGATCACGGCGGCGGCGACGTCGTCAAGCGCGCGCGGGAGCTGCGCGGGCTCGAGTTCGTAGAAGGAGAGCTTCTTGGGGTTCTCGACGATGTCCACCGTCGTGGCGAGAAGCGTCGCGTCTTCGCGCAGCTTGATGAGGCCCGTGGACTCGAGAACCTTGAGGGCGCGGCCTTCATTGGTCGGGTCGCTCGGAACGGCGATGCGCGAGCCCGCCGGAATGTCCTTGATCGACTTCACCCTCTTCGAGTAGACGGCCATCGGTTCGAGATGCACCGGCACGAGGATGGTGAACTTGAAATTGTGCTGCTTCGCGAACTCCTCGAGGTAGGGGACCGTCTGGAAGAAGTTCGCGTCGAGCTCCTTGCTGTCGAGCGCAAGGTTGGGCTGCACGTAGTCGTTGAATTCGATCACCTTGAGCTCGACCCCCTCCTTCTCGAGCTTGGGCTTGATGAGGTTCACGATGTCGGCGTGCGGAACGGGCGTGACGCCGATCTTGATCACGTCGGCGGCGAGAGCGCCCGATGAGAAGGAGCCGAAGGCGAGGACGGAGGCGGCGATGGCGCCGGCGAAGGCGGAAAGACGGAGGAAGGCCATGATGACGTTTTCCTTGAAGTACTGCGGACGAAAGGTTTTCCCTGCGGCGGCTCGGTCTTCAGAGGGTCCGATGCGACCCCGCCCGGGCAATTCGCGAAGGCGGGCGGACGCGTCTGAATCCCAAAGCGGCGTCGACGAGGCGGAGACGCGCATGCGCGTCTCCGAGATGATCCGGCCGGGCGTCGGAAGTTGCCGACGACCTGCCGGAAACGAGCGTGCGCACCTTTTCCCCAAGCGCCGAAGCGGGCGGACCGGAGGTCACGCCGCGGGTGAGCGCAGCCGGAGAGGATCCGGCGGAAAAGGAGCGCTTGTTCCGGCAGCTTCCAGGAAGACCCCGCGGGCTTCACTGGAGCTCCGCCCCGGGCGGGAGAAATTCCTCCGGGGCGCTCCGCCGACAGCCCCCCGGGCGTCGGCTCGATGAAGGTTACCGGAGCGTCTTCGTTTTGGTTCGCACTTTTGAATGAGCCTTGAGGTATTACGACCTCGCCTGGAGAAGTCCCGTAGAAGGTTGTGCCTAGCCGACCCGCCCAGACCCGTCACCGCCCGCCCGATTCAGTAAGCCCACGGCCCTCGGCTTGATCTTCCACAGTGGGAGAAGTACTCCATCAGGGCATGCCCTTAAGGAAGAACTAGACTTAGTGACTTTCACCATAGGGGATTCTCGACCCTCGCCGAAGCGGCCCGCACGCCGCCCCCGACCCCACGAAGAACTCCCCCGCCTGAGACCGGGCCGCATCCGACCCAACCGGAAAGGAGCAGGACCGGTCCGTACGCCGCCACCAGGGGAACATCCATGGAATCCGTGCTCACGTCGCCCGCTTCCGTCGCACACATCCTGCTCGTCTACGCACTCGTGATCTCGCTCGGGCTCGCCCTCGGACGCATCCGCGTCTTCGGGGTCTCCCTCGGCGTCACGTTCGTACTCTTCGTGGGACTCGCCGCCGGCCACTTCGGCCTCGAGGTCGAACCCCACGTGCTCGGGTTTCTGCGCGACTTCGGCCTCATCCTCTTCATCTTCTTCATCGGCCTGCAGGTCGGCCCCTCGTTCTTCTCGAGCTTCCGCTCGGGCGGCATCATTCTGAACGGCCTCACCGTGGGCGCGATCCTCCTCTCGATCATCGTGACGCTCGCGCTCTGGATGTTCTCGGACGGCATCGGCCTGCCGGCCTTCCTCGGCGTGCACTACGGCGCCGTGACGAACACCCCGGGCCTCGGCGCGACGCAGGAGGCGCTCGCCGTGATGGGATACACGGGCGAGAACATCGCCGTCGCCTACGCCTGCGCCTATCCGTTGGGCGTCGTGGGCATCATCCTTTCGGCGATCATCATCCGCCTCCTCTTCCGCATCAACCTCGCCGAGGAGGACAAGGCGTGGGAGGCGGACGAAGCCGACAAGAGCGACGCGCCGATCTGCTTTCACGTCGAAGTTGCCAACGGCTTCCTCCACGGCCAGGCCCTCGAATCCATCCGTCGCTTCATCGGCCGCCCCTTCGTCTGCTCTCGCCGCCAAGCCGCCGGCGAGACGGAGGTCTCGAGCCCCGGCCCCGAGACGCAGGTCCACCGCGGTGACATCCTGAGAATCGTCTCCCAGGCCGAGAACAAGGACTCGATCATCGCCTTCTTCGGCAAGGAGGCCGATCCCGCCGTGGACCTCCTCACGCCCCACTCGCCCGTGCACGCCGAGACGGTGACCGTCACCGACCCCTCGATGAACGGCGTGCGCGTGAAGGATCTGCACCTCTCGCACTACGACGGCCTCAACATCACCCGCATCTACCGCGCCGGCATGGAGGTCTTCCCCTACCGGAGCCTGCACCTGCAGTTGGGCGACCGCCTGAAAGTCGTGGGCCCCGAGCGAGCGATCACGCGCTTCGCCTCGCGCGTAGGCAACCAACGCGGCAAGCTCGACCACCCGAACATCATCTCGATCTTCGTGGGCATCATGGTGGGCATCCTCGTGGGCATCCTGCCGATCGCCATTCCCGGCGTCCCCGTTCCGGTGAAGCTCGGCCTCGCGGGCGGTCCGCTCGTGGTCGCGATTCTCCTCGGCCGCTACGGGCCCTCCATGCGGATGGCGACCTACACCACGAACTCCGCGAGCCTGATGCTCCGCGAGCTCGGCATCGCCTTCTTCCTCGCGAGCGTGGGGCTCGCCGCGGGCGACGGCTTCGCCGACGCCTTCATGAACGGCAACGGCTTCCTCTACATGGGCTACGGCGTCCTCATCACGATGATTCCGCTCATCATCATCGGCATCGTCGCACGCAAGGTCTTCGCGATCAACTACCACTCGATCGTGGGCCTGATGGCGGGCGCCACGACGGATCCGCCGACGCTCGCCTACGCCGCGACGCTCTCGGAGAAGAACAGCTCCGCGGTCGCCTACTCGACCGTCTACCCGCTCGCGATGTTCCTGCGCATCATCACGGGCCAGATCCTGCTCCTCATCTTCTGGACGGCGGCCACCTGACGACGCCGGTCTTTTGCCCACCGGACGCACGAAGGGGCGCGACGGATTTCAAACTCCGCCGCGCCCCTTCGCCTTTTCGGGACCGCGTTGAGGACGATGCGCCCCGGCTGCGCGAATCGCCTTCGCCCAACCGAGGCGCTCCGACGCCCCCGTTCAGAGCGTCAGATGAGGACGTCGAAGCACTCGAGCTGCGGGCGCTCGACGTACATCTCGCGGTTTTCCGGGCCCGAGGCGTGGCTCTTCCGGAAATGCTCGGACTTGGTCCAGGCGAGGAAGTCCTCCTTCGTCTCCCAGAGGGCGTAGGAGGAGAAGAGCACGTAGCCCTCCTTCTTCGCGTCGAGGCGGAAGAAGCGGAACTCCTTCAAGCCCGGCATGCTCTTCTGCGCGACGTCGGCCTTCTTCCAGACTTCGACGTAGGCGTCGGCGAATTCAGGCTTGATCGTGAAGCGGTTCATGGTGACGTACATGGCGTTTATTCCTTTCGTTTCCGCCGAGGTGGGCTGCGGGCTGCGAACTGCCGGACGCTCGACGTCCGGCGTCCGCGGGATCGGCCCGCTGCGGCGCGGTTGTTGATGCGTGCATGCTATCGAATGACCGCCAGCGATATGTTTCAGCTGAAACACCCTTCACGATCAGAAATAAAAAAGGGCGCACCGCCCGTCTGAGGGAGGTGCGCCGTCAATCCGTCACCGGATTGGAGAGAGAAGGTTGATGACGTTGAGGGATTGGAGCCGTGATCAGGCCTTCTTGCCCGCCTTCGCCTTGGCGCGCGCGGCGGCGTCCTGAGCGGCGCGGCGGCCGAAGATTACGGCGGCGGTGAGCTGGCTGCCGACGATGTAGTTCCAGTAGAAGAGGCCGCCGATCGCGTTGCCCGCGGCGTAGAGGCCCGGAACCGGCTGCTGCTCGGCGTTGAGGACCTGGCCCTTGGCCTTGATCTTCGGGCCGCCGAAGGTCGCCGTCATGTAGCCCGACGGAGCGCCGCCGTTTCCGGTGCGGACCGTGCGAAGATGTCCGGGTGGAAGGGCCTCAAGGAGAGCCGCGCCGGCAACGCGGTGCGTGAGGATGTTCCCTGCAGGAAGAAGGAAGGAGCGCAGATGAGAATCAACGGAATCGACCATGTCGTGCTGACCACGGCGTCGCTCGGGCGGTGCCTTGATTTCTACGGGCGCGTGCTCGGGCTCGAGTGTGTGGAGGAGAAGGGCCGCTGGTCCGTGCAGTTCGGCCACGCGAAGCTCAACATCCATGTACGGCCAGGTGAATTTCGGCCCGCGGCCGCCTCGCCGGCGCCCGGCGCGCTCGACCTCTGCCTCGTGGTCGAGGGGACGCTCGCAGACGCGCTCGCCGAGGTCGAGGCCGCCGGGTGGTCCATTGAACTCGGCATCGTCGAGAGAAACGGAGCCCGCGGGCCGATGCGGAGCTTCTACGTCCGGGATCCGGACGGGAACCTCATCGAACTCGCGGGCTATGGAGCCGCGCCTCGGGACGGGCGCAAGCCCTCGTCTTCAGACGCGGCGGTCGTCTGATCCCGTCGGACCTCAGAGCGTATTGCCGGCCGCGGCCTTGCCGTCGGCGGGCTTCAGGGTCTTCTTGAACCAGTCGACCACGCGGTTCACGAGCGCGTCCTGGTACCAGGGAAGGTCGCCGTGATCGGCGTTCTCAACGAGGACGTACTCGGCCTGAACCTTCTTCTCCTTCAGGGCGCGGAAGAGCTTGGCGCTCTGCGACGGTGAGACGAGGCTGTCCTTGGCGCCGTGGAGGATGAGGAACGGGGGCTCCGTGCCGTCCACGTGGCCGAGCGCGCTCGCGAACATCGCCTTCTCCGGATCGGCGGTGATGGGGGCGCCGGGGTTGTTGCGGAAGGCCGGGCCGTTCACGAGGAGCGCCTCGGTGACGGCGGGCGACGCGTGGACCTTCTGCTGATCGGGACTGTAGTCCGAACCGATCGTCTGCAGGTCGGAGATGCCGTAGATCGTGCACACCGCCTGCACGTCGGAGGAGACGGTGAGGAAGTCGCCCTTGTCCCAGCCCTGCTCGCCGTTCGTGGTGCCCGTCATCTGCACGAGGTAGCCGCCCGCGGAGTCGCCGATGATGCCGATGCGGTCGGGATCCACGCCGTATTCCGCCGCGTGGGCGCGGACGTAGCGCACGGCGGCCTTCGCGTCTTCAACAAGCGCGGGGAACTTCGTCGGCACGACGCGGTATTCGGCCGCGGCGACGACGAAGCCGGCCTCGGCGAGCGCGCGGCGCATTTCAGAGAACTTCTCGTGGTCGCTCGAGGTGAAGCCGCCGCCGGGGAAGTAGATGACCGCGGGCTTCTTCTCCTTCGTGCGGGGGATTTCAAACGTCATGCGCAGCTGCCGCACGGCGCGGGAGCCCTTCACCTGGCTGTAGATCACGCCCGAAATCATGTCGATCTGGGGACGGCTGCCCTCAACGCGGATCACTTCGGCGCCCTCGGTCCAGCCGGGGAGCTTCGAATAATCGGCGGCGCAGGCGCTGTTGAAGAGTGCGGCGGCGAGCACGCAGCCGAGAGCGGCTGCCGTGGGCTTCATGAACTGCATGGACGTATTTCCTTTCTTGACATCCTCTCCGCCCTGAAGGACGGAGATTCCCTACTGAGTCCTTACGCGTT
>CAJKCQ010000041.1 GCA_905198475.1 uncultured Sutterella sp.
GCGTCGTCATCCCGCGCAAACCGGGAAGACCTCGAGTCCGCCCGGAATTTGTGGGGCCTAAGCGTCCTCGCGGTAAACCCAGGAAGCTTCAGTAGTGCCGTACTTTGGGATTCTTTTAATAACGATCCGGTTAATAGCACCCTAGATTGGTGTTTGCAATCCAAAGAGAATAATGCGCCTATTATCTCCATCCCTCCCTTTCCTTGTGGTAGCGAACCAAATGTGAGAATCTTGTCCATTTGTACTGATATGTGACATTGGTCCGCCCGGCGAGGTTCGAACTCACGACCCTCTGCTTAGAAGGCAGATGCTCTATCCAACTGAGCTACGGGCGGACTGGGATGGGGATGGACGACGATGGTCGGGGTGGCGAGATTCGAACTCGCGACATCTTGCTCCCAAAGCAAGCGCGCTACCGGACTGCGCTACACCCCGAAGTCTGTGGATTATATGGGGTGGGTCCGGAGCGGGGCAAATTTTCCCCCGCCGCAGCCGCGGCCCCCTTAAAATCACGTCTCTCCCTAGTCTTCCCCAAGAAGAGGCTTTCCATGAGCGAAGCTCAAGACAACTCCAACGATCCCCTGCATGCCAAGAAGAAGGCCTGGTCCGGCCGCTTCTCCGAACCCGTCGACGCCTTCGTGCTGCGCTACACCGCCAGCGTGGACTTCGACAAGCGCATGGCGCTCGTCGACATCGACGGCTCCGTCGCCCACGCCACCATGCTCGCCAAGGTCGGCGTGATCACGCAGAAGGACCTCGAGGACATCAAGCGCGGCATGGCCCAGATCCGCGAAGAGATCCAGTCCGGCAAGTTTGAGTGGCAGCTGGAGCTTGAGGACGTGCACCTCAACATCGAGGCGCGCCTCACCGCTCTGATCGGCGACGCCGGGAAGCGTCTGCACACGGGCCGCTCGCGCAACGACCAGGTTGCGACCGACATCCGCCTCTACCTGCGCGGCGAAGTGGACGAGATCATCAGGCGCGTCGAGCACCTTCAGGAAGTGCTCGTCGCCCAGGCCGAGAAGAACTACAACGTCATCATGCCGGGCTTCACGCACATGCAGGTCGCCCAGCCCGTGACCTTCGGCCACCACATGCTCGCCTACGTCGAGATGCTCGAGCGCGACCGCGCTCGCCTGCTTGACCTGCGCCACCGCGTCAATGTCTCGCCCCTCGGCTCCGCGGCCCTTGCCGGCACGACCTACCCGATCGACCGCGAATACACGGCTCAGCTCCTCGGCTTCGAGGCCGTTTCCCAGAACTCGCTCGACGGCGTTTCCGACCGCGACTTCGCGATCGAGTTCTGCGCCGCCGCTTCGCTCATCATGATGCACATCTCCCGCCTCTCCGAGGAGCTCGTGATCTGGATGAGCCAGCGCTTCGGCTTCATCAAGCTGCCGGACCGCTTCACGACGGGTTCGTCCATCATGCCGCAGAAGAAGAATCCGGACGTTCCGGAAACGGCCCGCGGCAAGTCCGGCCGCGTCTTCGGCGACCTGATGTCGATGCTCACGCTCATGAAGGGCACGCCGCTCGCCTACAACAAGGACTTCCAGGAAGACAAGGAACCGGTCTTCGACGCCATCGACACCGTCAAGGACACGCTGCGCGCCTTCTGCGACATGATGGCCGGCGTCGAACCGCAGGCCGACGCCCTGCATCAGGCCGCGCAGATGGGCTTCCCCACCGCCACCGACCTTGCCGACTACCTCGTCCGCCACGGCGTTCCCTTCCGCACCGCCCACGACATCGTGGGTCAGACGGTCCGCGCCGCCGCTGAGCGCAAGTGCGGCCTCGAAGAGCTCCCGCTTGAAGTTCTTCAGGGCTTCTGCGACAAGATCGAAGGCGACGTCTACAAGGTGCTTTCGCTCGAAGGCTCCGTCAACGCCCGCAACCATCTTGGCGGCACCGCCCCCAATCAGGTTCTCGCGCAGACGAAACGTTGGGAGAAGATCTTTGCTGAGCGCGCCGCCGCCAAGGCCGCGAAGTAAGCGCCGATCTTCCTGACCCCAAACGGGCCGCCCGATCCGATTTCGGGCGGCCCTTCGTTTACACCCGCTGCCAGACGCAGGCGAGCTTTGCTAGCCTCAGGGAGAGATCCTTGAGGAGGGGCGCCAGTCCGGCAAAAGCCTTTGAAAGGCTTGCTCCGACGTCTCAGCCGGTTTTCATTGCGTTCCCAATGCAGCCGCGCGCGGCCGATAGCGCTTTCCTCCCGCGCCAGTTTCCACCCGAAGTTCCATCTAGAGGCAGTCGTGTTCGTTGGTCTGATGTTCGGCGTTTTCGCCTGCGCCCTTTGGGGGTTGGTCTACATGATCCCCTTGTGGCTCTCCGCCTACGACCCCATGCTGATCGCGCTTGCCCGCTACACGATCTTCGGCGCCTTTTCGGCAGTGCTTCTCTGCTTTCAGCGAGAGTCGCTCAGAAAAATGACGCGGAGCGACTGGGGAAACGCTCTGGCGCTCGGCGTCGTCGGAAACCTCTTCTTCTACTGGCTTCTCGCGTCGGCCGTACAGTTGTCGGGCGCGCCGATCGCCGGCGCCTTCACGGCGATGATTCCAATCTGCGTGGCGGTGGTGGCGAACCTCCGTGCGCGCCGCCACGGCCTGGCCGTGGCCTGGCGCAGGCTCGCCTTTCCGCTGACCTTGGTTGCGCTCGGCATGGTCTGCCTCAATTGGACGGAGTTCTCCTACTTTCTCGCGAGCTCCGATGAACCACCTTCGGGCTTCTGGCTCGGCGTCTTCTTCGCCTTCCTCTCCCTCATCGTCTGGACCTGGTACCCGATCAGCAATGCCGAATGGCTGATCCGCCACCGCGGCCAGCTCTCGGCCACCTTCTGGACGGCCGCGCAGGGTGCGGCCGCGCTCCCTGCCGCCGCTCTCGGCCTGGTCTGGTGGATCGCCGCCGCGCCTTCCGTTGAGGCCGTGTTTGCCCCGACGCCGGAACACTTCCTCATCGGCACCCTCATCCTCGGCCTCATCTGCTCATGGTTGGCCATCTGCTTCTGGAACGCCATGAGCCAGCGCTTGACGCCTGCACTGGGTGGTCAGATGATCATCTTTGAGACGATCTTCGCCGTGATCTACGCCCACATCATGCGGCACGCCCTGCCTACGCCCCTGATGAGCACCGGCATGACGCTTCTCCTGATCGGCGTCTTCCTCTCCGTACGGGTCTTTCAGAAGTCATCCGCCCGCAAGGGGGGAAATTGACCTTTCCGAGAAGACGCAGCATTCGGCCCCTGAAAAATCACCGATCGACAACAATCAATCCGCATCCTCCATGCTTCGCCTCGTCATCAATCTCGACCGGTCTCCCGAGCGTTGGGAATCCGTAAGAAATCAATTTGACCAACTGAACCTCCCCATCACCCGCATCTCAGGCGTCGACGGGCGGCAACTGAGCGCCGAAACACTCCGGAATATTCAGATGCCGCTTAAGGACAAATGGGAGTTCCCAAGACTTCTGTCCCCCGGAGAAGTCGGCTGCTACCTTTCTCATATCAAATGTTGGGAGCTTCTGGCGAAGTCAAAGGAATCCTGGGCGCTCATCATTGAAGACGACATTCAGATCTCCCCGGAAGCCGCAGACTTTTTCCGCGATGCCTCATGGATCCCGAAGGATCTGGAGTTGGTGCAGCCCTTCAACTTCTTCGACGACTGCACCATGAAGGTCGCCAAACATGAGTACTCCGTCATGCACGGGAGAAAGCTCATGCATCCCTACAAGCCCTACCCCGTCGGCACCCTTGCCTATTTCATTACGCGCAAGTGCGCCGTGGATGCCCTTGCTGCCAGTCGGAAATTGGGCATGCCGGTGGATGAATTTTTGTTCGGTCCCATGTCTTCCTGGGCGAAAAAGCACCCGGTATGGAAACTCAACCCCGTCCTCGCGCTGCCCGTCGGATTCGACTCAACCATCCAGTTGAACCGCGACAAGAAGTCCCACACATCGTCGGCATGGGCGCGCCTCTCTCCTCGCCGCCATTGCAGAAAACTGCTGAACTCCCTTCGTCACATTCTCTTCTCGAAGAAGGAGACCTTCATTTTCAAATGACCTTCTTCAGCCCGTCGAGGTACCAGTCGACGGTATCCCTGATGCCCGTGTAGAAGTGAATCTTCGGCTTCCACCCCAGCGTGCGCCTCAACTTCTCCGGATTGAGCCCATAGCGCACGTCGTGTCCGGGACGGTCCGCGACGTGGCGGATGAGGTCCGCGTAGGAGCCTTCCGGATGGGGAGCGAGTTCGTCAAGGATGCCGCAGATGCGACGGACGTAGTCGATGTTGGCGAGTTCGTTTTCCGCCCCCACGTTGTAGATCTCGCCGGGCGCGCCTCTTTCGAGGATGCGTTCGAGTGCCCTGCAGAAGTCCGAGACGTGGATCCAGTCTCGGATCTGACGGCCGGAGCCGTAGATCGGGATCGGCTCGCGGGCGAGCGCCTTTTGTATGACGCTCGGCGTGAGCTTCTCGCAGTACTGCCGCGGTCCGTAGTTGTTCGTTGAGCGCACCGTTATGACGGGCAGCCCGTAGGTGCGCGCATAGGCGCGGCCGAGTTGATCGGCCGCGGCCTTGCTCGCCGAGTAGGGACTGCTCGGGTCGAAGGGCGTCGTTTCGACGGCGGGCGACGCGTCGGGCGTGAGAAACCCGTAGACCTCGTCGGTCGAGATGTTGATGAAGCGGAATTCCGACTTTTCACTCGGCGGGAGCGACTCCCAGTAGCGCTTCGCGGCGTCGAGCATCGTCGCCGTACCGAGCACGTTCGTCTCAATGAAGATCTTCGGCCCTGAGATAGATCGGTCCACGTGGCTCTCGGCGGCAAAGTGAATCACCGCCCGCGGGCGCGCCCGGTCGAAGGCGTCCGCTACCGCCTCGGCGTCCGCTACGCTGCCGTGGATGAAGCGGTGACGGACGTCGCCGCGCAGATCGGAGAGGTTCTCAAGGTTTCCCGCGTAGGTGAGCGCGTCGAGATTCGTCACCGGTTCGTCGTGGTGAGCGAGCCAATCAAGAATGAAGTTCGAGCCGATGAAGCCGGCGCCGCCGGTGATGAGGAGCATGCGTTCGAATTCCGTCTGTCGCGAGCGCCGCCCCCTATACAATGGGGCGGCATTTTTTCTTTTCGTGAGGAGGCGCCCCGGGAAGGCGGGCGTCGCGAGTTCGTGGAACAGATACTCATCAACAGCTCCAGAGAGGAGGCGCGCGCCGCCATTTTAGAAGACGGCGTTCTGCAGGACATTCTGATCGAGCGCACCTGCGCGAGAGGCTTGGTCGGCAACGTCTACTACGGACAAGTAGTCCGCGTGCTTCCCGGCATGCAGAGCGCGTTCCTCGACGTCGGACTCGAGCGGACGGCGTTCCTTCATATTGCGGAGATCGAAGGCGCGCGCACGGAGTCCGGCGCCTTGAAGCCCATCGAGACGATGCTCCACGAAGGGCAGCGTCTGATGGTGCAGGTGGCGAAGGACCCGATCGGCACGAAGGGCGCGCGCCTCACGACGACGATTTCGCTCGCCGGCCGAAAGCTCGTCTACCTTCCGAACGACAACCACGTCGGCGTGTCGCAGAAAATCGACGACGAGGCGCTCCGCGAGCGGCTGCGCGCCGAGGTGACGGCGCTCCGTCCTCCCGAAGAAAAGGGCGGCTACATCATCCGCACGAGCGCCGAAGAGGGTGCGACCGAAGCGGAGTTCCGCGCCGACATGACGTACCTCTCGCAGCTCTGGCAGGGCATCCGCAGGGCCGCGCAGGAAGCGAAGGGGCCGGCGCTCCTCTACGAGGACCTCACACTCCCGCAGCGGATTCTGCGCGACCTCGTGCACGAAGAGACCGTCTCGATCGAGGTGGACGACGAAAAGGCCTGCACCGCCCTGCGGCGCTTCGCCGAACAGTTCGTGCCGGCAGCCGCCGGACGGCTCAAGCACTATACGGGCGACGCGCCGCTCTTCGAGCACTACGGCATCGAGCAGGAGATCGAGAAGGCGCTCGCGCGCCGCGTCGACTTGAAGAGCGGCGGCTACCTCGTCTTCGACCAGACGGAGGCGATGTCCACGATCGACGTCAATACGGGCGCCTACGTGGGCAAGCGCGACTTCAGCGACACCATCTTCAAGACGAACCTCGAGGCGGCGCAGGTGATCGCGCGGCAGCTGCGGCTGAGGAATCTCGGCGGCATCATCATCGTGGACTTCATCGACATGGCGAAGGACGCGCACCGCGAGGCGGTGCTCTCGGAGCTGCGCCGCGAAGTCGCGCGCGACCGCACGAAGATGACGGTCTCGAACTTCAACGAACTCGGCCTCGTCGCGATGACGCGCAAACGCACCCGCGAGTCGCTCGCGCACGTGCTCTGCGAAACGTGCCCGATCTGCGGCGGAAGAGGCGAGATCAAGACCGCCCGCACGGTCTGCTACGACATCCTGCGCGAGATCGTGCGGCTCGCCAAGCAGTACCGCACGATGAAGGAGTTCCGCATCCTGGCGAGCCAGACCGTGATCGATCTTCTGCTCGAAGAGGAATCGCAGGCGCTTGAACTCCTGCAGCAGTCGATTGAAAAGCCCATCCTGCTCGAAGTCGAAAGCGCCTACCCGCAGGAGGAGTGGGACGTGATCATCGCGTAGCGCTCTCCCGAGAGACCAGAGAAACGAAAAGAAGAAAGGACGAAAGACACCATGGCTGAGCAGACGGGGCGCGGCGCCCCCCAGACCTTCTACTGGTATGACTACGAAACCTTCGGCGTCGATCCCCGCCGGGACCGCCCTGCGCAGTTCGCGGGGCGGCGCACGAATCTGGACCTCACGCCTGCCGGTGAAGGCGAAGTCTTCTACTGCCGTCCGCCCATGGACCAGCTCCCGAGCCCGGAGAGCGCTCTTCTCACCGGCATCACACCACAGCTTTGCGCGGAAAAGGGGCTCAACGAGGCCGAATTCTCGCAGCGGGTGTTCGAGCGGCTCAACACGCCCGGCACCATCAGCATCGGCTACAACACGCTCGGGTTCGACGACGAGGTGAACCGCTTCCTCTTCTGGCGCAACTTCCTCGATCCCTACACGCACAGCTGGCAGCAGGGATGCTCGCGCTGGGATCTCTTCCCCCTCGTCTGCGCCGCCTGGGCGCTCCGGGGCGACGGCATCGTCTGGCCGCAGTGGCAGGACCTGGTCGACGTCTATCCGAAGGCCAGGGGGCGTTCGGGCGTCTGCTTCAAGCTCGAATTCCTCACCAAGGCGAACGGCGTCGGGCACGACCACGCCCACGACGCGCTCTCGGACGTCCATGCGACGATCGGGCTCGCGCGCCTGCTGGTGGAGAAGGAGCCGCGCCTCTGGCAGTGGGCGCTTGAGAACCGCTCGACGCAGAAGGTGCACGAGGCGTTGGCCGACCGCAAGCCCGTCGTCTGGGTGACGCCGCGCTTCGGCGTCGCGCGCGGCTGCACGGGCATCGTCGCCTGCCTCCACCAGGAGAAGCACGACTGCTGGATGTGGGACCTCACTGCGGATCCGACCCTTCTGCGCACGCTCTCCTCCGAAGAGCTCCGCCGCCGCATCAAGCTTCCCCACACGGACCCGGAGGCGCTCCCGATCCGCAAACTGAAGGCGAACGCCTCGCCCTTCGTCTGCGCGAACCTGCGGGTGCTTTCACCCGAGCGCGCCGCGCGCTACGGCATCGACCTTGCGGTCGCGGCGGAAAACATCCGGAAGTTCCAGGAGATCGCCCCGTTGGTGGAGCCCGCGCTCGCGGACGTCCTCTCCGATCGATTTGCCGACGAGGACGCCGCTCCCGTGACCAACCCCGACGCCTCGCTCTACCTGGGCTTCCCTTCTAGAAACGACAAGCTCGCCTTCGCGCGGATCCGGGCGAGCAGCCCTGAGCAGCTCAAGGCTGCCGCAGCGTCGGGGGAGATCCATTTCGACGACCCGCAGTTCGCCGAGCTGCTGCTGCGCTACCGCGCGCGCAACTGGCCCGAAACGCTCTCGGAGGAGGAGGCGCAGCACTGGCGGGCGTTCTGCCGCTCGCGGCTGATCGAAGGCGCCGACCGGGCGATCACGCTCCAGAAGTACTTCGACGAAATCGACGCCCTGCAGGCCGCGCCCCGGTATGAGGACGAAGCGCATCAGGAAATCCTGGGCGCGCTCTACGACTGGGGGGAATACCTTGAATCCGCAACCGAATAGTTGCGCTAAATTGGAGCAATATGGCCGGACCAGCCGTTGAGGAGAAAACACATGGCACAAAAGGAAATCGGCATCGCCTGCGGCATCAATCCGCTGCCCGCTCTGAAGGCGAAGTCCTGGGTGATCGGCGCGGCTTCGGACTCCGACCAACAGGTCGAAGTGGTGGAGTCCGCCGTCGAGCTGCCGCTCGAGGCGCCCACGGACCGCATTGCGTTGGGCGACCGCAAGATCACGGCGTTCCTCGCGGTGCGCGAGCTCGAGCGCGCGGGATGCGACGCGGTGGTGCTCCCCGACATCAAGAGCATGCCCTTCCTCGCCGAGGTGCAGCAGGAGGTGCAGATCCCCGTGGTCTCCCTCTTTGAAGCCCTCGTCGCGAAGGTGAAGACGGGCGCGGTGAAGAAAATCGGCCTTCTCGGCAAGGCGCTTCCCGTCGAGTTCTACGAGAAGCTCTTCGGCGATGCGCTCGAGGTGATCCACCCCGACGAAGCGCTTCTGGCGGTCTTCGCCAAGGTGCAGAACCCCTGCGAAGGCCTGAGGAAGTACGGCCTCACGCCGGAATTCAATGAGCTCCTCCTCAAGGCGGGCGAGAAGCTCGTCGCCGAAGGAGCGGAGCTTCTCATCCCGAACTGCACGCAGATGGCGCGCTTTGCCGAAGAGCTCCGCCTCGAAGGCCTTCCCGTCGAAGACATTCTCAAGGACGCGGCGGACATCGCGGTTCTGAAGACGCCCGTGAAGCGCCCGAAGCCCTTCAAGGTCGGCATGATCGGCGGCCTCGGGCCGGCGGCGACCGTCGACCTCTACGACAAGATCGTGAAGGCGACCCCCGCCAAGATCGACCAGGAGCACATCAAGCTCGTCGTTGAGCAGAACCCGCAGATTCCCGACCGCACGGCCTGCCTCCTCAAGGGCGGCGAAGACCCGACGCTCGCGCTCTTCAACTGCGCCAAGCGCCTCGAAGAGGACGACTGCGACGCGCTCATCGTGCCCTGCAACACCGCGCACGCGTTCCTGCCCTACCTCGAGCGCTTCATCCGCATTCCGTTCATCAACATGCAGCAGGCCGCGCTCGACGAGATCAAGGCGAAGCTGGGTGACAAGGCGCGCATCGGACTTCTCGCCACGACGGGCACGGTCCAGACCGGAATCTACGGCAAGAAGGCCGAAGCGATGGGGCTGCCGATGTTCACGCCGGGCGCCGAAAATCAGGAGCGCGTCATGGCGGCGATCTACGGCCCCAAGGGCGCCAAGGCGGGCTTCACCGACGGCGTGTGTCGCGAGGATCTCCTCGCGGGCGCCGAAGAGCTCGTCCGCGAGCACGGCTGCAACTGTCTCATTCTCGGCTGCACGGAGCTCCCGCTCATCCTCGACGAGTCCGACGACTTTGAGGTGGCCGGCGCCCACGTGGTCGTGATCGACCCGACGGCGGCCCTGGCGCGCAAGGTCGTGAAGACCGCCGAGGCTTCGTTTGAAAAGACGGGCGTCCGCTAAAGACACCTGATTCCGCCTCTCCGGCGCCGGTTCTTCTTCAAGAGGCCGGCGCCGTTTTCCTTTTTCCCTCGAGGAGACTCCTCATGCCTCAGCACAACACCACGCCCCGCCGCGCCGCCTTCATCGGGCTCGGCGTCATGGGCTATCCGATGGCGGGCCATCTCGTCGGCGCGGGCTACGCCGTCACGGTCTACAACCGCACGGCGGAAAAGGCCGCGCGGTGGGTGAAGGAAACGGGCGGCGGTGCCGCGCCGACGCCGCGCGAAGCCGCCGCAGGGGCCGACGTCGTCTTCGCCTGCGTCGGCAACGACGACGATCTGCGCAGCGTCGTCCTCGGGCCTGACGGCGCCTTCGCCGGCATGAAGGCGGGCGCGGTCTTCGTGGACCACACAACGGCGAGCGCGCTCGTGGAGCGCGAGCTCGCAGCCGAGGCGCAGCAGCGCGGCTTCGGATGGCTCGACGCGCCCGTGTCGGGCGGTCAGGCGGGCGCGGAGAAGGGCTGCCTCACGGTCTTTGCGGGCGGCGACGCCGCCGTGCTTGAAGCCGTTCTTCCGGTGCTTGAAGCCTACAGCGCCAAGGTGACCCATTTCGGCGCCGCGGGCTCGGGGCAGCTCGCGAAGATGGTGAACCAGATCTGCATCGCCGGGTGCGTCGAGGGACTCGCCGAAGGGCTCGCCTTCGGCATGAACGCCGGACTCGACATGGAGAAGCTCCTCGACGCCCTCTCGGGGGGCGCGGCCTCCTCCTGGCAGATGGTGAACCGCGGCCGCACGATGGTCGAGGACAAATTCGACTTCGGGTTCGCGCTCGACTGGATGCGCAAGGACCTCGGGTTTGCGCTCGCCGAAGCCGGGCGCAACGGCTCGGAGCTTCCGGTCACGCGCGCCGTCGCCGAACGCTACGACCGGCTTTCGGCTGCGGGCGACGGCCGGCTCGACACGTCGGCCCTGATCCGCCTCCTGCCGCGCCCCAATGCGGAGGAATCCGCCGCAAAGCCGCGGTAGAGACGCGCTGCGGCGCTAAAATCAAAGGTTTTCAGAACACTTTTCCCTGAGGGCGCGGCGCCTGACGCCGCGCCCCATCAATCTTTCCCTGGATCACACACGCGATGACGGACAACACGGAAGCCCAGGCCGGGCGCGCGACCAACTTCATCCGCAACATCATTGAAGAAGACCTCGCCGAAGGCGCCAATCAGCCCCGCTTCTGGTGCGGGCATCCGGCCCCGTATTCCGAGCAGCTCGAAAAGGGCGTGCCCGACCCGGCCAAGATCCGCACGCGCTTTCCGCCCGAACCGAACGGCTACCTCCACATCGGCCACGCGAAGAGCATCTGCCTCAACTTCGGGCTCGCTCGCGACTACGGCGGACGCTGCCACATGCGCTTTGACGACACGAATCCGGTGAAGGAGGATCAGGAGTACGTCGACGGCATTCTCGACAGCGTCAAATGGCTCGGCTTCACCTGGGAGCACGGCGCGGAGAAGAACCTCTACTTCGCGAGCTCGTACTTCGAGTACATGTACGCCTTCGCCGAACATCTGATCAAGACGGGCTACGCCTACGTGGACGAGCAGACGGCCGACGAAATGCGCGACAACCGCGGCACGCTCACCGAGCCGGGCCGGAATTCGCCCTACCGCGACCGTCCGGTCGAAGAGAACCTGCGCATCTTCCGCGAGATGCGCGAGGGCAAACACGCCGAAGGCTCCATGGTGCTGCGCGCCAAGATCGACATGGCGAGCCCCAACATCAACCTGCGCGACCCGGCGATCTACCGCATCCGCTTCGCCGAGCACCATGCGACGGGCACGAAGTGGTGCATCTACCCGATGTACACGTTCGCCCATCCGATCGAGGACTCGCTCGAGAACATCACGCACTCGATCTGCACGCTCGAGTTTGAGGACCAGCGCGCGTTCTACGACTGGGCGCTCGAGCGCATCGTGCCGGCGCTGCGCACGCCGCAGTTTGAAGAGGCGAAGCGCCTCGTCGCCGAAATGGCCGCGGGCGCCCACCCGAAGGCGGCCGAATTCGTCGCCGCGGCCTACGCCGCCCGCGAAAAGTTGGGCCAGAGCGCTCCGGAAGCGCGCGCCGCGGAGATCTTCGCCGGCTGGCAGGACGCGGTTCCCGCGCTCGACGACGCCTCCGTGAAGACCTTCTTCGAGCTGCTCCTCGCGCACCCCCAGAACTTCACGCCGCTCCTGCAGGCCGCGCTCTCGGTGGTCCGGAAGAACTTCTTCCTCCTCTCGCACCAGTACGAGTTCAACCGCCTCAACCTCACCTACGTCGTGGTAAGCAAGCGCAAGCTCATCCAGCTCGTCACCGAAAAGCGCGTGGACGGCTGGGACGACCCGCGCATGCCGACGATCGTCGGTCTGCGCCGCCGCGGCTACACGCCCGAGAGCCTGCAGAAGTTCGCCGAACGCTGCGGCGTCTCGAAGGTTTCGGGCGGCTGGATCGACTACGCGGTCCTCGAGCAGTGCCTGCGCGAGGACCTTGAGGCGCGCGCGCTGCGCCGCTCTGCGGTGCTCCGCCCCCTGAAGCTCGTGATCGACAACTACCCCGAAGGGCGGTCCGAAACGCTCGTCGCCGAGAACCACCCGCAGAAGCCCGAGCTCGGCCAGCGCGAGATCACCTTCTCGCGCGAACTCTGGATCGAGGAGAGCGACTTCGCCGAAGTGCCCCCGAAGGGCTTCCGCCGCCTCACGGTCCCCGCCGACGGCTCGCCCGCGAAGCCCGTGCGCCTGCGCTACGGCTACGTGATCGTGCCCACGGGCTTTGAGAAGGACGCCGACGGGCGCGTCACCGTCGTGCACGCGAACTACCTCCCCGAGACGAAGTCCGGCACCGAGGGGTCGCTCGCCGTGAAGACGAAGGCGACGATCCACTGGCTCGACGCCGCAACGGCCGTGCCCGCCGAAGTGCGCGTCTACGACCGGCTCTTCAACGTCCCGAACCCGGAGGCGGGCGAAGGGAGCTACCTCGACCGCCTCACCCCCAACTCCAAGGTCGTGCTCTCGAGCTTCGTCGAACCGGCCGCGGCCGCCGCCGCGCCCGACGAGAAGTTCCAGTTCGAGCGCTGCGGGTACTTCGTCGCCGACCGCAAGGACCACGCGCCCGAGCACCCCGTCTTCAACCTCTCCGTGGGACTGCGCGACTCCTGGGGCAAGTGAGCCCGCAGAGAATCGTTTCGACTGTTCGGACTACGCCAAGAGGAGTCTCTCCAAATGGGGAGACTTCTCCCGAACGCCCAAATTCTCTGTGATATCATGAGCCGTCGCTTGAGATACGGGATTACCCCGCCTCGGCGTACAACATTCCAACCACCGGACGGCCCTCCGGACGGACGAACGAACGTCCCGCCGCCCTCTGGTTCATGCGCATTTTTTGGAAGGAAACCGCAATCATGAAGAAGATCATCGTCGCCGCCGCCGCCGCTCTCCTCGCCGTCGGCGCTCAGGCCGCCACCTACAAGGACGGCTCCTACACGGGCGAAGGCAAGGGCCGTGAATCCGTGATCACCGTCCAGGTTGATGTTGCCGGCGGCAAGATCTCCAACGTCAAGGTCCTCAAGCACGGTGAAACCGAAATGATCATCGCCGCTCCGATCGAGCAGATGATCCCGGAAATCGTCAAGAAGAACGGCGTCGAGGGTGTTGACTCCGTCGGCGGCGCCACGCTCTCCTCCGAGGGCATCAAGGCCGCCGTCAAGGACGCGCTCTCCAAGGCCAAGTAATCCGGCTTTGAGCTGAGATCCGGTCTTCGGGCCGGTTCGCAGAAGATCCGCTAAGGGGGAAACGCAGTTTCTGCGCCTTCCCCCTTTTTGTTTTGAGGCCTTCCCCGCGCCCGGGAGCCCCTCATTGAACCGCGCCGCCCCTGCTCCATCATGCGCACCGCCCCTCTGAAGCCCCTTCTTCTCTCCTCCGCTCTTGCTCTTCTTCTTGCCGCCGGCCTTCCCGCCGCCGCGGAGCCCGCCGCGCCCGCAGCGGCGACCGAGCAGCCTGAAGCCGTCGAATACGAGCTCGACACGGCCACCTTCCACATGGGCACGCTCGTGAAGGCAAAGGTCTACGGCAGCACGCAGGAGGAGACGAAGCGCTTCGCCGAGCTCGTTGAATCCGAGGTCGTCCGCTTCGACGACATGATGAGCGTGCACAAGGCGACGCCCCTGAACGAAGTCAACCGCCGTGCGGGCGAGTGGGTTCCCGTGACGCCCGAGATCGCCGAAATGTCCAGGACGGCCTTCGAAATCGCGGACCTCACGGGGAGCGCCTTCGAGCCGATGATCGGGCCGCTCGTGAACCTCTGGAAAATCGGCTTCGGAGGCGACAAGGTGCCCGACGAGGCCGAGATCAAAAAGACAATCGCCCTCGTGGACCACCGCCACGTAAAGATCACCGAAAAGCAGGGGCAGTGGTACATGCGGATCGCCCCGGGGCAGAACGTCGACATGGGCGGCATCGCCAAGGGCTACATCGGACAGAAGCTCGTCGAGAAGCTCTCGACCGAAGGCGCCCGCCATGCGCTACTCGACCTCGGCGGCAACGTGGTCGCCCTCGGAGAAAAATTCCCCGGCCACCCCTGGCGCATCGGACTGCAGAGCCCCGACAAGACGCGCGGCGACTACTTCGCCGTCCTCTCGGCCGCAGACGAAAGCGTGATCACCTCGGGCGCCTACGAGCGCAACTTCGAGAAGAACGGCCATCGCTACGGCCACATCCTGAGCCCGACCACGGGACGCCCCGTCGAGACCGACCTCGCCTCCGTCACCATCGTGGACCGCGACGGCGCACGCGCCGACGCCCTGTGCACGGCGCTCTTCGCGATGGGGTTTGAAAAGGCCGAAGCCTTTCTCATGGCGCACCCCGAAATTCACGCCGTGCTCCTGCGCGACGACCTGAAGGAGACGTTGGTCTCGGCCGCCCTGAAGCCGAAGTTCCAGGCCTTCGACGAACACCTCGTCGTGCGCTTCCTCGAGACGAAGTAGCGCTCCCGCGCAGAGGGAGAGTACGCAGAGACTCACCGAACGCTCTTCCTCTATCATCCTTCATCGGCGCCGATCCTCCGTCGGGGACCGGCGCCTTTCCTTCCGCCCATTCCCCGCCGCGCCCCTCCGCCCGCATGTCGTCCGATCCCCGCTTCATCCATCTGCGCTTCCATTCCGAATATTCGATCACGGACGGCATCGTCCGCATCGACCCGATGATCCACGCCGTCGCGCAGTCGGGCGGCGTTGCGGTGGGCATCAGCGACCTGATGAACATCTTCGGCGGGCTGCGCTTCTACACGCATGCGCTCGCCGCAGGCATCAAGCCGATCCTCGGGTGCGACCTGCGGATCATCAACCGCAAGGACCCGGCGAAGCCCTACCGCATGGGCGTCGTGTGCATGAACCACACGGGCTACCACTCGCTCTGCGTGATCCTCACCAAGGCCTTCCTCACGAAGAACGACGCCCAGAGAGGGCTCGTGGACCCGGCCTGGTTCGACGACGGCGGTGCCGAGGGGTTGATCGGCCTTTCGGGCGCGGCCCAAGGTGAACTGGGGCAGCTCCTTCTCGCGAAGCGTTGGGCGCCCGCCGAGGAGGCCTTGGAGCGCCTCAAGGCGCAGTTCCCCGGGCGCTTCTACATTGAGCTCCAACGCGCCGGGAGGCCTTCGGACGAGCTCGCCACCGCCCGGCTCGCGAACTTCGCGGTCGAGCATCAGATGCCCGTGGTCGCGACCCACCCGATTCAGTTCCTCAACAAGGAGGACTTCGAGGCGCACGAAGTGCGCTGCTCCATTGCCGAGGGCTACACCCTCGGCGACCCGCGCCGCTCACGGCTCTTCACCGAGGAGCAGTACTTCAAGAGCGAGGAGGAGATGTGCGCGCTCTTTGCGGACATCCCCGCCGCGCTCGAAAATTCCGTCGAGATCGCCAAGCGCTGCAACCTCGACGGCGTGCTCTCCAAGCCCCAGCTGCCGCTTTTCCCTACGCCCGACGGCATGTCGCTCGACGACTACATCGACAAGCTCGCCAAGGAGGGCCTGCAGCGCCGTCTCGAATTTCTCTACCCCGACCCGAAGGTGCTCGAGGAGAAGCGCCCCCCGTACGACAAGCGCCTTGAGTACGAGCTCGGCATCATCAAGGGGATGAAGTTCCCCGGATACTTCCTCATCGTGCAGGACTTCATCAACTGGTCCAAGCGCAACGGCGTGCCCGTGGGGCCGGGCCGCGGCTCGGGCGCGGGCTCGCTCGTTGCCTATTCGCTCGGCATCACGGACCTCGATCCCCTGCACTTCGACCTCCTCTTCGAGCGGTTCCTCAACCCGGAACGCGTCTCGATGCCCGACTTCGACGTGGACTTCTGCCAGTACAACCGCGACCGCACGATCGAGTACGTGAAGCGCGCCTACGGCGCCGACGCGGTGAGCCAGATCGCGACCTTCGGCACCCTCGGCGCCAAGGCCGTGGTGCGCGACGTCGGCCGCGCGCTCGACGTACCGTACATGAAGACCGATGCGTTGGCGAAGCTCATTCCGATGCAGCCCGGGCGGAACATCTCGCTCGACGAGGCGATCGCCGAAGTGCCTGAATTCAAGGAGGCGATCGAGAACGACGACGAGTACCAGGAGATCATCCGCATCGCCCGGCCGCTCGAAGGCCTCACGCGCAACCTCGGCATGCACGCCGGCGGCGTGCTGATCGCGCCGGGCAAGCTCACCGACTTCTGTCCGCTCTACAACTCGGACGGACGCCCCGAGAACACCATCAGCCAGTACGACAAGAAGGACGTCGAGAACGTCGGCCTCGTGAAGTTCGACTTCCTCGGCCTCACGACGCTCTCGATCCTCGCCAAGGCGGTGGAGTTCATCGACAAGCTCTACCCCGAGCAGCGCTTCGAACTTGAGCGCATTCCGGTGGACGACGCCGAGACGTACGAACTCTTCCAGCAGGGCAACACCGCCGCGGTCTTCCAGTTTGAATCGGAAGGCATGCGCACGCTTCTCAAGCAGGCCAAGCCCGACCGCCTCGAAGACCTTGTCGCCTTGAACGCCCTCTACCGTCCGGGCCCGATGGACCTGATTCCGTCCTTTATCGACCGAAAGTTCGGCCGCGAGAAGGTCGAGTACCTTGACCAACGCATGGAGAGCGTGCTCAAGGAGACCTACGGCATCATGGTCTATCAGGAGCAGGTGATGCGCGTCGCGCAGGTCGTGGGCGGCTATTCGCTCGGCGGCGCCGACCTCCTGCGCCGCGCCATGGGCAAGAAGAACGTCGAGGAGATGAAGCGCCAGCGCGCCGTCTTCGTCAAGGGCGCGGGCGAGCGCGGGGTGAAGGAGTCGGTCGCCACCGAGATCTTCGACCTGATGGAGAAGTTCGCGGGCTACGGCTTCAACAAATCCCACGCGGCCGCCTACTCCTATGTCGCCTATCAGACGGCGTACCTGAAGGTTCACCACACCGCGAGCTTCTTCGCCGCCAACCTCTGCATGGTGATGGATGACGGCGACAAGATGAAGGCGCTCGTCAACGACGCCAAGGCGAACGGCGTGAACTTCCGCATCGCCGACGTCAACAAGAGCGAATGGTTCTTCTCGGTCCCGACGGAGGCGCACATCCGCTTCGGTCTCGGTGCGATCAAGGGCATGAACCGCTCGATAGTCGATTCGATCCTGCGCACGCGCGCGGCCGAAGGCCTCTTCACGGACATCTTCGACTTCGCCAAGCGCGTGCCGGAAGTGAACCAGAAGATCTTCGAGAGCCTCATCAAGGCGGGCGCCTTCGACTCGATCGACCCGCGCCGCGGGGTGCTGCTCGCGAACGTCTCCGACGCCATCCAGTATTCGCGCAACCTCCAGGAGCACCTCGGTCAGGACGCGCTCTTCGGCGACGAAGTCGAAAAGCCCACGCTCACGAAGCCCTCAATCGACTGGTCGCCCATCAAGGCGCTCGATGAGGAGCGCGGCGTCTACGGCTTCTGGGTGAGCGGCCACCCCTACGGCGCCCTGCAGCGCCTGATGCCCCGCCTCAAGGAGAAGCGCCTCCTCGACCTCGCCCCCTCGCAAACCTCCGAGCAGGTCTGCGGCCTCGTCTCCGAGGTTCGTCAGGTGACGGGCAAGAAGGGCGTCTTCGGAATCCTGAAGCTCGACGACGGCACGGCCGCGCTCGACGTCCTCTGCTACAGCTCGATCTGGGAGCACGTGAAGGGCAAGGTCGCCGTCAACAACTTCCTCGCCGTCACCGGCAAGGTGAAGTTCGACGACTACACGAAGCAGCTCTCCGTCATCGCCGACGGGTGCCTCTCGCTCGAGGAGTACATCGCGGCGAACGACCTGCGCCTGAGCATCACCTACGTGCCCGAGCTCTTCGAGGCGCTCACGAAGGACCTGCTCCACAACACCCAGGGCATTCCCGCTTCGATCGTCTACGCTTCGAAGGAGAAGGGCTACGCGGGACGGATCGACGTACGGCGCTTCCGCGGATCGGCCGCGAAGCTCCTGCAGCTGAGCGACATGGTCCCCCTGAGCTTGAACTGACCTGAGGCGAGCGACATCATGCGCATCGGATTCTTCTTCCGCCCCGCCAACCCCTGCGGATGGCGCGACGCCTACGTCGCCGACCTCGTCGAAGCGGCGGCCGCGCTCGGACACGTTCCGGTCGTCTTCGCAATGGCGGAGGACGCCGCGGAACTCCCGTCCAAGACCGTCGAGACGCACGTCTACGCGCCGCCCCGGCTGCTTCCGGCGGCGCTCCGCCTGCGGCTCTTCCACAATTGGCTCGTGAAGGAAGCGCCCCGTCATACGCTCGACCTCACGATCGGCTTCGGCGCCGGAGGGCTCCCCGACATCCTCGTCATGAGGAGCGTCGAGGAGAGTCGCCTTCTCGCGGTGTGCGAGCACGCACTTCCCCTCGACCAGATCGTGATCGGCCTCGAGAAGGAGGCCTGCGCGAAGGCCTCGCGCGTAATCGCGCTCTCCCCGCGCATCCGCGAGGAGCTCATTGCGACCTACGGTGTTCCGCCCGAGCGCATCCGGGGCGTCCGGCCGCCCTTCGAAGAACCCGCAGCGTGCTCGCTCACGCGCCGGGAGCTGCGCGACAAGTACGGCGTCCCGCAGGACCGGACCGTCTTTCTCTTTCCCTCCTTCGATGTGAAGGGGAACGGCTTCGACTTTCTGAAGCGCTACTTCACCTCGAACCCGCACGACTTCATGCTGCTCGCGGCTGGCCGTCCCGTGCCGGGGAACCGCTTCATCAAGTCCGTTCCACGACCGGAGTACATGTCGGACCTCTACCGGCTCGCCGACTACACGATCCTCGCCGCACCCTACGATCCCGTCGGCACGATTGCCTGGGAGAGTGTCGCCTGCGGCACGCCCGTCGTCGCGGCGGAGAACATCGGCGAAGCAGAGGAACTTCCAGAAGATGTCTGCAGGACCTACAGCCCGCTGGAGATCAACTCTCTGGGACTACTGATGGATGATTTGGCAAAGAATCCATTATCCCCGGCAAGTCAGTCTCGTATTCCTCATGAGCGAGACGAGCTCACGCTGCAAGCGCATCTGCAGACATTAATAGCAAATAGCTGAACAATTGAAGTAAGCGAGTGATTGTAATTTACTTAAATTAAAACAAGGGGGCACGACATGCGGATCGGTTTCTTTTGCTGCACTTTTGGCAAATCTGGGGGCATGGAGACCTATGCACTGAACCTGATACAGGCCGCTATTGCACTTGGACACAAGCCCATAGTTTTCTGCATGAAGTCGGACCCTCAATTGAAGCTGCGGGAACAATGCGAAGTTGTCGAGCACAAAATCCCATCCTTTATTCCGAATAAACTTGGCGTATATCTTTTCCATCGTTGGCTGATCAGCGAGTCAGCCAAGCACAATTTAGACTTATCCATTGGCTGCTGCACTCAGGGCGAACGCAGATTTTCGTGAATTACGACTGGCGTGACTCACGTTCCTGAAT
>CAJKCQ010000042.1 GCA_905198475.1 uncultured Sutterella sp.
CCGCGAGGCTCAGCGAATCAAGAAGCTCCGGCCTTCAGGCCGGAGAGTGATCACGAAAGCAAGGACTCACTTTGTTTAGGTCGATCAATGCTTCGGCCCCACGCTGCGCCATACGCCGGGACGATGAGGCGGCGCGGTGAACGAACCCTGAAGCGCTCGAAGGTTTTCCGCGCCGTCGGCAGGCCGCGGCCGCGCAATCGCCCGTGAGGCGGGAGCGGGAGCGCCGGCCGGAGCGGGCCAGCGGGATCGTTGGAGCGCATCCCGTGCGGGGCGGAAATACGCTCGGGTTGATTGGTGCAGCGCTTCTTGAAGCCGTCGCCGGCAGAGGGCGAGGATGAAACGAGGGGCCGTCTGCAGGAATGAAAAAAACCTCGCAGGCGTTTTCCCTTCGCCTGCGAGGCTCAACCCTCAATTTTCTCAACCTAAAGTTAGGAGAAACACGCCGGACGTCGTTCTCTCACCGCCGTCCGTCGTGAGATGAACTATATCCCCGCTCCCTCCTGAGAGGTATTGCAGGTCTGTGAGGCATGCAACAAAACGTGAAGAGTGCAAATTCGAGCTTGCAATTGCCCGTTGAGACCGCACGAAGAAGGCCGGCGCGGAAGAACTTCCGGCCGGCCTTGGCTTTGATTTATCTGCGTTTATGAGCGTCCGAGGCGTTTCTCATCAGAAGCGGCGCACGCGGCTCGAGCGCTCGGCATTGAGGATCTCCGCCGCCTTCGAGGCGATGCGGCCCGCGGTGAGGCCCGCGAACGAGTCTTCGCCCGCGCGGGCGTGGAGCACCACGGCGGCGAGCACCGCCTCGACCGTGTCGAAGTGCTGCGCGAAGAAGGAGCCGATCATGCCCGAGAGCACGTCGCCGCTGCCGGCGGTGGCGAGCGCCGCTGTGCCGATCGGGGAGAGCCAGGTGCGGGTGCTGCGCATGGCGACCAGGGTGCCCGGCCCCTTGAGGACCGTGATTGCGCCCGTCTGGAGCGCGAGGTCGCGCACGGCGTTGACGCGGTCGGCCTGGATGGTCTTCGGTTCGACCTTGAGGATGCGGGAGCCTTCGACCTCGTGCGGGGTGATGACGGTCGCGACCGTGCGATGCAGGAGCTCAACGAGGACGGCCTTGTCGCCGGCGATGAGGTTGAGCGCGTCGGCGTCGATCACGAGGGGGCGCGAGCACTTCAGGGCCGCCATGAGGCGCGACTTGGCGCGCGGGCTCGTGCCGAGGCCCGGACCGATCACGACGGCGGTGAACTTCTCGAAGTCAAGGGGCTCGCGCGAGAACATGAGTTCGGGCATCACCGGATCCACGGCCGGGGCGTTCTCGGCGAGAAGCTCCACGGTGACGGTGCCCGCGCCCATCACGAGGCCTGCGCGCGCGGCGAGCAGCGCGGCTCCGAGGTGCCCCTCGGCGCCGCCCACGACGGCGAGGTGCCCGAAGGTGCCCTTGTGGGAGAACTTCGCGCGGGGCTCGAGAACGTGCGCGTAGTCGGCGGGTTCAATCACGCCGAGGCGGGTGAGGGGAACAGAGACGTCGAGCTCGCTCATCACGACCTCGCCGGCGGCGTCCGCGCCCTCGTTCATGAAGAGGCCCGACTTGTGCGAGAGGAAGGTGATGGTGGCGTCGGCGTGCACGCCCGGAACCGTGCCCACCCAGAGGCCCGTTTCGCTGTTGAGACCCGAGGGGACGTCGAGCGCCACCTTGAAGCCCATGCGTTCGTTGAACCAGAGGAGCGCGTCCATCCAGACGCCGGTGATCGGGCGCTTGAGGCCCGTGCCGAAGAGGCCGTCCACGACGACGTCGGCCTTGCGGGCCATGTAGGGGTCTTCGAGCGTCTCGCCGCCCGCGGAGCGCCATTCGTCGAGCATCGCGCGCGCGAGCTCGGTCTTCGGGTCGCCGCCCGGGAGGACGAGGTCCACCGTGAAGCCGCGCTTCTTCAATTCCGACGCGCAGACAACGGCGTCGCCGCCGTTGTTGCCCGGGCCGACGAGTACGACGGCGTGGCCCGCGGGCACGCGCCCCGCGATCCATTGGGCGGCGAAGGCGCCCGCACGGCGCATCAGTTCGTCAAGGCCCATGCGGTTGGCGCAGCGCGCTTCGAGTTCGTGCGCTTCTTCCAGATTGAGGACGGTGAGGCTCATGTTCTTCTCTTCTCTCTTGGGATCGACCCGCCGCCCGGGGCGGGTCCGTTCTTTGCTTTGGTGGGCTCAATTCTAAGAAGAAGACGCATGTTTCGGCGTGCCGGCAGGCCTCGAGCGGCGCTATCGTAGTGGACCCTGCAATCCCAACTCCCAAGGAGAGGCTCCTTCCGGCCTCGAAGGAGAAGATTTTCATGACGAGCCGCTATCCGCTTCTGACGAACGCGCCCTACGCCGAGCGCAAGGACGATCCCCTCGAGGAGAAGACCACCTCCGAGGAGGTGCTCTTCGACGGCAAGTTCGTGCATCTGCTGCGCGACGATGTCGAGCTCCCGGACGGGCGCGCCTCGCAGCGCCTCTACTTGAGCCACGGCGGGGCCGCGGCCATGGTGGCGCTCGGCGCCGACGGCACGATCCTTCTCGAGCGGCAGTGGCGCCACCCCCTGAAGCGCGCCTTCTGGGAGATCCCCGCCGGGAAGATCGACCCCAAGGAAGAGGAGCTCGCCTGCGCCAAGCGCGAGTTGATCGAGGAGACCGGCACGGCCGCGCGCGACTGGACGCGGCTCGGCGTCATCAACAACGCCATCGGCTACAGCAACGAACACATCGTGATCTACCTCGCCGAGGAGCTCTCCGACGTGGAGCAGAAGTTGGACGACGGCGAATTCCTCGAGGTCTACCGCGTGCCCTTTGAAGAGGCCGTGGCGATGACGCTCGACGGCCGCATCACCGACGTGAAGACGATCTGCGGCATCTACTGGACGAAGGAGCTCCTCGCGCGCCGCAACGCCGATCTCGGGCTCTCGGGCCGCGACCTTCGCGCAATGCTGCGCGCGGGCGCGAACTGACCGGCGACCAACGTTCGCCCGAACCGGACGAAACGCCACGACGGGAGGCTTCTCCCGCCGAGGCGTACTTTTATTTGGAGAACACGGCCCACCGCTGCCGAGGCGTAGGCCTCGGGCGCTTCGTCGCCCGGGCCCGGCCCTAAGGGCGTCGAGTGCCGCGAGGGCTTCTGGCGTGAGCTTCACGTCGAGCGCCCGGAGGTTCGAGGTGTGTTCCTGCCGTTCGAGCCCGTGATGGCGACCTATTCGCTCTTCGTCTGGTCGACGAGCACCGTGAAGGTCGAGTTGGTGGACGCCTTCCGCGACTGCATGAAGCGGGAGATAGAGGCGGAGACGAAGGGCGGGGCGGAGGCCGCAGAAGGAGCCTGGGCCGAGTCGGCGCTCAGGGCGCCCTTCTACGCCGCGGCCCCACGATCCTCACGGGCCCGAAGTCGAAGAACGACCGCCGCATCGTCGGCGGCCCTCGCGTTGTGTGCTGAGGTTGCGCAGACAACAAAAAAGCCCCACGCTTCGACGAAGCTGTGGAGCTTTCAAACCCGACCGCAGAGGCACAATGGCGGAGAAGGAGGGATTCGAACCCTCGAGGCCCGATATTTTGGACCTGCACCCTTAGCAGGGGTGTGCATTCGACCTCTCTGCCACTTCTCCGCACCATTGTTCCGGATGCGGCAAGGCATAAATTAGGTGGTGCGCCAGGCAGGATTCGAACCCACGACCCTCTGGTTCGTAGCCAGATACTCTATCCAACTGAGCTACTGGCGCACTGAGAAGATGAATTTTGCACGCTTCACGCAAAGTGTGCAAGGGTTCGCGTGAAGAATACCGCGTTTGCGGTATTCGTCGAAGACTTCCGCAGAGAGGTGCTGAAAGGGCTTCCGGAGGCGGCGCTGCGCGCGAAAGGACCCGCAGACGGGGTAATGAACAGTTACAATGAATGGCTTCACAGGAAAACGGCTTTGTGCGTGCGGGACTCCTTCCGGCGCGCCTTACCGCCGTTTCTCCCCGACCAGGTTCAACCCCAACTACCTCGGCCCCTTGAAGCGCCGGGCAACTTTCGGCATGACACCACGACTTAGTCTTCGCGGGATCACGAAGCGCTATCCGGGCATCGTCGCCAACGACGGCGTGACGCTCGACATCGCCCCTGGCGAAGTGCTCGCCATCCTCGGTGAGAACGGCGCGGGCAAATCCACGCTGATGAAGATCATCTACGGCGCGGCACGCCCGGATGAAGGCGAGATCTCCTTCGACGGCAAGCCCCTTGAGGTATCAAGTCCGGCCGAAGCCCGCGAGCTCGGCATTGCGATGGTGCACCAGCACTTCGCGCTCTTCGACACGCTCACGGTGGCGGAAAACGTCGCCCTCGGCCTCTCGGGGAGCCTCACGCCCGCGCAGATCTCCGAGCAGATCAAGGCGCTCGGCGAGAAGTACGGCCTGCCGATCGACCCCTCGTCGATCGTGATGGAGCTCTCGATGGGCGAGCGCCAGCGCGTGGAGATTCTGCGCGCCCTGATGACGCACCCGAAGCTCCTCATTCTCGACGAGCCGACCTCGGTGCTCACGCCCCAGGCGGTCCGCACGCTCTTCAAGACCCTCCATCAGCTCTCCGCGGAAGGCGTCTCGATCCTCTTCATCTCCCACAAGCTCGACGAAATCCGCGAGCTCGCCAACCGCTGTGTGGTGCTGCGCTCCGGCCGCGTCGTCGCGAGCGTAGATCCGAAGGCGGAGACCGAGGAGGAGCTCGCGCGCATGATGATCGGCGACGATCCGCCGACGGTGCGCGAAGCCTCGGGCGAGGCGGGCGAAGTGGTCTTCGAGATGAAGCACGTGACCATTCCGGGCACGACCCGCGTCTGCGGCATCGAGGACGTCACGCTCTCGGTCCGCGCGGGCGAGATCGTCGGCATCGCCGGCATCTCCGGCAACGGCCAGGCGCGCTTCATGGCGACGGCGTCGGGCGAATGCGCGACGCCCTCGGACTCCGTCCGCCTCTTCGGCAAGCCCGTGGGCGGACTCGACACGCACGCGCGCCGGCTCTCGGGCCTCAGGTACGTCCCCGAGCAGCGCCTCGGCCACGCCGCGGTCCCTGAGCTCTCGCTCACCGCGAACACCATCCTCACGGGCGACGTGCTCGTGCGCTCGGGCTTCATCCTGCGCGAGCGCGCCAAGGAGTTCGCCAACCTCGTGATCGAGCGCTTCCACGTGAAGACCCCGAACGCCGAAAAGGCCGCGGGGAGCCTATCGGGCGGAAACCTGCAGAAGTTCATCATGGGCCGCGAGATCCTCAATCGTCCGCGCGTGCTCCTCGTGCACCAGCCCACCTGGGGCGTGGACGTGGGCGCGGCGGCGGTGATCCGCAACAGCCTCATCCGTCTTCGCGACGACGGCGCGGCGATCATCGTCGTGAGCGAGGAGATCGACGAGCTCTTCGAGGTCTCCGATCGCATCGCCGTCATGTACCGCGGCGCGCTCTCGCCCGCGGTGCCCAAGAAGACCCTCACGATTGAAGAGGTCGGCCGCTGGATGGCCGGTCTCTGGCCCAATTCTCCTTTCGCCCGAAAGCACTCCGCGGAGGCCGACTGAAATGATTCAGTTCCCCGTCGCCCTGACGCCGCGCAGCGAACCCGCCCGCGCGCTCGCCTGGCTCTCTCCCCTTCTCGCCCTGGTGCTCACCGTCTTCACGGGCTTCTGCCTCTTCGCCGCGCTCGGTCAGGATCCGGTGCGCGCGCTCGGGGTCTTCTTCATCGCGCCTCTGGACAGCCTGCGCGGCTGGACGGAGGTGGGCGTGAAGATGACGCCGCTCCTTCTCTGCGCCGTCGGCCTCGTCGTCTGCTTCAAGGCGAACGTCTGGAACATCGGCGCTGAAGGCCAGCTGATCGCCGGCGCCATCACGGGCGGCATCGCCGCGCTCGCGTGCGATCCCTCGTTCGGCAAGTGGTACGTCGCCGTCGTGATGCTCGCCTCCGCCGCGGGCGGCGCCGTCTGGGGCGGCTTCACCGCGCTGCTGCGCCACAAGTTCCACGCGAACGAAATCCTCGTGTCGCTCATGCTCGTCTACGTCGCGCAGTTCCTGCTCGCCTGGTGCGTGCAGGGCCCGATGCGCGATCCGCAGGGGTACGGCTTCCCGCAGACGGAGCTCTTCGAGTCGGGCGCGATGCTCCCGGTTCTCGAAGGCACGCGCCTGCACCTCGGCGCCCTCGTGGCGCTCCTCGCGTCCCTGGGCATCTGGCTCCTGATGGACCGCATGGCCCTGGGGTTCCAGTTCAAGGTCTCCGGCATGGCGCCCTTCGCGGCGCGCTATGCGGGCTACCATCCGGGAAAGCTCATCTGGGCGTCGCTCCTCATCTGCGGCGCGCTCTCGGGCCTCGCGGGCGGCATTGAGGCCTCGGGCCCCCTGGGGCAGCTCACCCCGACCATCTCCCCGGGGTACGGCTTCGCGGCGATCATCGTCGCCTTCGTCGGCCGCCTCTCGCCCCTCGGCTGCATTCCCGCGGCCTTCGTGATGGCGCTCTTCTATCTCGGCGGCGAGCTCGCGCAGAGCCGCCTCGGTCTGCCGAGCTCCATCACCGGGGTCTACCAGGGTCTTCTTCTCTTCTTCATCCTCGCCTGCGACACGCTGATCTTCTACAAGCTCTCGTGGCGAGGCCTCTCGCCGCACCGCACGACGGAGGGCGCCTGACATGTCACTCGCCGCCTCGATCATTTCCTCGACCCTCAACGCCGGCACGCCGCTCCTCATCGCGGCCGCGGGCATCGTGATTCATGAGAAGTCGGGCGTCCTCAACCTCGGCATCGAAGGCATCATGCTGATGGGCGCCGTGGTGGGCTTCTCGACCACGCTCACCACGGGGAGCTTCACGCTCGGCTTCCTCGCGGGCGCGGGGGTGGGGCTCCTCCTCGGGCTCCTCTTCGCCTTCTTCACGCTCGGGCTTCACGCCAACCAGTACGCCGCGGGCCTCGCGCTCTCGCTCTTCGGCACGGGCCTCTCCGCCTTCATCGGCAAGCCCCTGCAGGGCCAGGCGTTGGCGGACCGCGCGTCGACCGGCATTCCGGGCCTGGAGGACATCCCCTTCATCGGCGAAGCGTTCTTCTCGCAGCACGTCTTCGTCTACGGGGCCCTCATCCTCATCGGCCTCGTCTGGTGGTTCCTCTTCCGCACGCGCGCGGGCCTGATTCTGCGCGCCGTGGGCGAGGCTCCGGGCTCGGCCTTCGCGCTCGGGTTCCCCGTCCTCAAGATCCGCCTGATGGCCGTCCTCTTCGGCGCCCTCTGTGCGGGCGTCGCCGGGAGCTACCTCTCGCTCGTCTACACGCCCCTCTGGGTGGAGGGCATGACCGCGGGCCGCGGCTGGATCGCGCTCGCGCTCGTCACCTTTGCCACGTGGCGGCCGCTGCGCGTCGTCGTGGGCGCCTACCTCTTCGGCGGCGTGACGATGCTGCAGTTCGCCTTCCAGGGCATGGGCATCTCCATTTCGCCTCAGTTCATGGCGATGACGCCGTACCTCGCGACGATCCTGGTGCTCGTGCTCATCTCGCGCAATCCCGCCTGGATCCGCCTCAACGTGCCCGCTTCGCTCGGCAAACCCTTCGCGCCGCGCGGCTGACGGACGCCGCGCCCGGGGTTCTCCGAAGGATTCCCTCGGGAGCCCCGGCGGGGTGCGACGCAGGCCTTCATCTTCGGTTTTTCTCTTTCATTCTCATTTCCAGGAGTTCAAAGAATGCAAAAGCGCCTTGCCTTCAAGCTCGTCTTTGCGGGCGCCGCCCTTGCGGCGCTCACGGCCTGCGGCCAGAAGGAGGAGCCTAAGGCTCCCGCCGCCGCCACGCCCGCCGCCGCGCCGGCTTCCGCCGCCAAGGCCGAGGGCCCGATGAAGGTCGCCTTCATGTACGTGAGCCCGGCCAATGAAGAGGGCTGGAGCACGCAGCACGACATCGCCCGCCGCGCCGTCGAGGCGAAGTTCGGCGACAAGATCAAGGTGACCACCGTCGAGAACATCCCCGAGAACGCCGACGCCGAGCGCGTGCTGCGCGACCTCGCGCAGCAGGGCAACAAGTTGATCTTCGCCACCTCCTTCGGCTACATGAACTCCGTCCTCAAGGTCGCGAAGGAATTCCCCGAGGTGAAGTTCGAGCACGCGACGGGCTACAAGACGGCCCCGAACGTCGCCAACTACTCCGCGCGCTTTTATGAGGCGCGCTACCTCGCGGGCAAGCTCGCCGGCGCCACGACGAAGACGAACATCCTGGGCTACGTCGCGGCGCTGCCGATTCCCGAGGTGCTCCAGGGCATCAACGCCTACACCCTCGGCGCGCAGAGCGTGAACCCCAACGTCGAGGTGCGCGTCGTCTGGACCTCGGCCTGGTACGACCCGGGCAAGGAATCCGACGCCACGAAGTCCCTGATCGGCCAGAAGGCCGACGTGATCACGCACCACACCAATTCGTCCGCGGTGGCCGCGGCCTGCGAAGAGGCGAAGGTTCCGGTGATCAGCTACAACACCTCGATGAAGCGCGCCGCGCCGACGATGCTCTTGGGCGGCGTCATCCACATCTGGGACGACTTCTACGCCGGCCGCATCCAGGCCGTGATGGACGGCACCTGGAAGCCGCAGTCGGTCTGGGGCGGCGCGCCCGAGCACATGGTGGCCTTGGTCGACATCGCCAAGGGCACGCCCGAAGCGGTCGTGAAGGACATCGACGCGACCTACGAGCGCATGGCCAAGCGTGAATTCCATCCCTTCACGGGCCCCGTCGTCGACCAGGACGGCAAGGAGGTGATCCCGGCGGGCAAGACCGCTTCGGACTCCGACCTCCTCACGATGGGCTACCTCGTCAAGGGCGTCGCAGGCAAGCTCCCGAGCGGCAGCTGACCCATTGATTCCGGGCGGGGTCCTCAGTGAGGGGGCCCCGCATTCGCGTGAGCGGCCGCGAGGGGTGCGGCCTCCGGGCCCACCGGCGCGGAACGCCGAACCGATTCTTCCATTTCCTTCGACAATTCCTCTCTTTCGGAGAAAACCACCATGCAGAAGCGCGTTGTCTTCAAGCTCGCCCTTGCGGGCGCCGTGACGCTTGCCCTCTCGGCCTGCGGCGACAAGACCGAGGCCCCGAAGCAGGCCGCTGCCGCCGCCCCGGCGAAGGTCGAGGCCGCCGCCGGCCCCCTCAAGATCGCCTTCGTCTACGTCTCGCCCGCGAGCGAGGAGGGTTGGTCGCGTCAGCACGACCTCGCCCGCATCGCCCTCGAGAAGGAGTTCGGCGACAAGATCAAGGTCACGACCGTTGAAAACATCCCTGCGGGCGCGGACTCCGAGCGCGTGCTGCGCGACCTCGCGCAGCAGGGCAACAAGCTGATCTTCGCCACCTCCTTCGGCTACATGAACTCCATCCTCAAAGTTGCCAAGGAGTTCCCGGACGTCAAGTTCGAGCACGCCACGGGCTACAAGACGGCCCCGAACGTGGGCGTCTACACCGCGCGCTTCTATGAGAGCCGCTACCTCGCCGGCATGCTCGCGGGCGCCACGACGAAGACGAACGTCCTCGGCTACGTCGCCGCCGTGCCGATCCCCGAAGTGCTCCAGGGCATCAACGCGTACACGTTGGGCGCCAAGAGCGTCAACCCCGACGTCGAGGTGCGCGTCGTCTGGACCTCGTCCTGGTACGACCCGGGCAAGGAGGCCGACGCCACGAAGACCCTCGTGGGCCAGAAGGCCGACGTGCTCACGCACCACACCGACTCGCCCGCGGTCGCCGCGGCCTGCGAGGACCTGAAGGTGCCCGTGATCTCCTACAACACCGCGATGAAGAAGATCGCCCCGACGATGCTTCTCGCGGGCGTCGTGCAGTCCTGGCAGGAGTACTACTCCGGCCGCATCAAGGCCGTGATGGACGGCACCTGGAAGCCCGACAACGTCTGGGGCGGCATCCCCGAGCACATGACGAACCTCGTCGACATCGCGCCCTCGACGCCGCAGAGCGTGGTTGAGAGAATCAAGACCGCCTACGACGGCATGGCGAAGCGCACCTTCGCGCCCTTCACCGGCCCGATCAAGGACAACGAAGGGAAGGTGGTCGTTGCCGAAGGCAAGCAGGCCACCGACGAAGAGCTCCTCAACATGGGCTGGCTCGTCGACGGCGTGGTCGGCAAGGTCCCGACCTCGAAGTAAGGCTCCGCCGCACCCGCGGGTTGACCAAACCCAAAAGTGCGGCGCAGGGACTCAGGAACTCAAGGCGTCCGGAAGATCTCCCCCAGGGAGGTTCTCCGGGCGTCTTTTTTTGCAACCGGGCGATACAGCCGCCCGTCGGACCTCGGCCGCGGGCGAAAAGGCGGGACTAAACTCCCCGCGGGCCCGCCCCGCTTTGTATTCACCACGTCCTCGGTCTTCAGAGCAAAGTGCAGAACTACTCGCTCATCACGAGCCTTGTCACCGGCTTCGGTCTTGCGCTCCCCTTCGGCTACCTCGCCGAACGCTTCCTCAAGTCTCCCGCCCTCGTCGGCTACATCGTCGCGGGGCTCGCCGTAAGCATCCTCCCGGGGCTGCCGCCCGTAAACGGCGAGATGCTCGAGCAACTCGCCGAAATCGGCGTGATGCTCCTGATGTTCGGCGTGGGGCTGCACTTCTCGGTGCGCGACCTCGTGCACGTGAAGGGCATCGCCATTCCGGGCGCGACGGGGCAGATGGTGGTGGCCGCCGCCTTGGGCGCCTGCGTCGCGATCGGGTTCTGGCACTGGGACATCGGTGCGGCGGTGCTTTTCGGCTTCTCCATCTCCTGTGCCTCGACCGTCGTCGTGACGAAGGCCCTGGAGATCCGGCACTTGACGAGCGAGATGAACGGCCAGGTCGCGATCGGTTGGCTCGTGATGGAGGACCTCTTCTCGGTGGTGCTCCTCGTGTGCCTGCCGCCCTTCGCCGCGGTGGTGCACGGCTCGCACGACGTCTCGGCGATGAGCGTGGCGCTCGAGGTCGCGAAGACCCTCGCCTGGGCGGCGGTCTTCGTCGCGCTGATGCTCGTCGCCGGCCGCAAGATTCTGCCGTGGGTGCTGCGCGAAGTGGCGCTTACGGGCTCGCGCGAGCTCTTCACCCTCACGGTTCTCGGCTGCGCGATCGTGATCGCCTACGGCGCGGGCGCGATCTTCGACGTGAGCTTCGCTCTGGGCGCCTTCTTCGCCGGCATGGTGATGCAGGAGAGCCGGTACGCGCACCGCGCGGCGCAGGATTCGCTCCCGCTCCAGGACGCCTTCTCGGTCCTCTTCTTCGTCTCGGTCGGCATGATGCTCGACGGGCACATCTTCCTCGAGCGCCCGTGGGAGATCTTCCTCGTCGTCCTCATCATCATCGTGGGCAAGATGTCGATCTCCTTCGGGATCGTGATCGCGCTGCGCTGGCCTCTTGAGACCGCCCTCACCGTGGGCGCCTGCCTCGGGCAGATCGGCGAATTCAGCTACATCCTCGCGGGGCAGGGCATTGCGCTCAAGCTCGTGGACCAGACGATGATGAGCGTGATCGTCGCAGCCTCGATCATTACGATCGCCGTGAACCCGATTCTCTTCTGGCTCGAACCCCACCTGACCAAGCTCCTCGTGCACCGCTTCGCCTGGGCGAAGCGCGCCGCGATGAGGCAGCCCCCGTATTCGCAGCTGCCCGCCGGGACGCCCCGCGAACTCCTCGACGGCCAGGTCGTGGTGATCGGGTGGTCCGACACGAGCGAGGAGCTCATCAAGACGCTCCTTGAGTCCGCGCGCCGCACCATCGTCGTGGCGAAGCCCTCCGACCCGATCGACGACCTGCGCGCCCGCGGCTGCGGCGTGATCGTGGGCGACCCCACCGACCCCATGGTGCTCGTGCAGGCGCACCTCATGAGCGCGGGCGTCCTCGTGATTCCGTCGACCCCGCCCGTCGCCGCCAAGCAGATCTACGACACCGCGCGGCAGCTGAACAAAACCCTTCCCATCGTCGTGCTCGTGAAGAGCCTTGACGCCGCGGGTCTCTTCAACGCCTCCGACAAGAACCTCTCGATCCTCTGCGAGCCGCTGATGACCTCGATCACGCTCGCGGCCGTCACGGTCGAGGAGCTCGTGAAGCACGAAGAGGACGAGGACAACCAGGTCGAGCGCATGAAGACCGTGCGCGAGCAGTTGGACGCCGAGTACCGCCGCAGCGTCAACGCCGTGCGGGGCGGCGAGGCTGCGGCCGCCACCGACCAGAAGGCCGGGGAGCTGCAGGCCGCCGCCGCGAAGGTCGCGGGCGAGGCGATGGAGACCGTGCGCCGCAATACGACCGAGCACCTCTCGCCCCGTGAGAGCGCCGTGCGCTTCGGCAGGAGGTTCGCCGGCTGGCTCAGAGGCCGTCCGGAGAAGAACGACAAGCAGGGCGGCGCCGCCGAGCGCACGCCCGGCGAAGAGACCGCGCGTTCGCTCGCGGAGAACCTCGATCCGGACGCGGAGCGCCCGAAGAATTGAGCGGACGGGCGTGAGGCGGGCTGCCCGGCCGTTTCCGTCAGCGGGCGAGCGCCGAGAGCGCGCCGTACCAGACTTCGAGCACGCGCGGCATGCGCCAGCCCATCGGGCGGCAGTACCACGGCAGCGCAATGAGCGCATGGCGACGGAAGGCCTTGCCGACGCCGATCGTCGGGCGCAGTTCAAGCGCCTGTTTGACGAACTTCCAGGCCGCGGTTGAATCGCCCGAGAGGACGACGGCGTCCGGCGCGCTCGCGAGGATGAGGTCCGCCAACGACTGCTCGGAGAGCGAATACATCCCGCGGATCTGCTCGGAGCTCTCCGGAACATCCACCGGGTTTTCGCAGCCCAGGGCCTCGACGATCTCCGCGGAGAGGTCCGAGCGCCGCGTGGCCGCAAGGCAGTAGACGGCGTCCTCGATCGGATGCCGGATGCCGAGGAGCGTGAGCACCCTGAGCTTCGGGAGCGCGGGCTTCGCCTTCACCGCGGCGAGCCGCTCCTCATAGTCGCGGGCGATCCGCTCGGCCTGCTTCTCTTCGCCGTAGAGGGCCGCCGCGCGGGCGACCACCTCGAGCGCCTCTCCCTTGACGTCGAGCACCTTGACGGTGAAGCCCGCGGCCTCCAAGGGCTCCTTCATGACGATCGGGTTGAGGTGCGGGTCGCCGTTCTCTTCGAGCAGGATGTACTCCGCGTCGATGCGGCGGGCGGCGGACTCAAGAATGCTGGGACGGTCGTGGATCGCGCAGCTCGTGCACTCGAGCATCTTTTCGGTCGGGTGCCAGACCTCCATGGCGGGGATGTCGCCGCCCACCAGACCACGGCCGTAGATGCGCAGCGCGGCCAAAGCCTCGGCGGCGGTGTCGCCGACGATGATCGCGTTTTCATACCTGGGGAACGGGGTGTAGACGTTGAGCATGTTGTTCTTCTCTTTGGGAGGGTCGTTGTTGAAGGGGGGCATTTCACGGCACGGGTGCGGGCGAAGGTTCCGCCCGTACGACGGCGTCCGCATGCCGTGAGAGGCCGTCCTGATGGGAGACCATCACGACGGCGGTTTCGGGGAGGAGGGTCCGGAGCTGCGCGAGGATGCGCGCGGCCGCATCTTCGTCGAGCGCGGAGGTCATCTCGTCGAGCAGCAGCAGGTCGGGGCGCGCCAGAACCGCACGGATGAGGAGCACGCGCTGCTGCTCGCCGCCCGAAAGGACGTTCGCCCACTCGGCCGCTTCGTCGATCCTGTGGGCAAGATGCCCGAGCTCCATGTCGGCGAGAAGCTTCATGCACGCCTCGTCCGGGAGACTCTCGGGCGGCGCCGGGTAGGCGAGGTTCTCGCGGAGCGTGCCCTTGAGGAGATAGGGCTTCTGCGGGACCCAGAAGATCGTTTCGCCGCCGCTCTTCCGGAGAACGCCGGTGAAGTTCTCATAGAACCCGGCGATCGTCTTGAGGAAGGTGCTTTTGCCCGCGCCCGATTCGCCCGTGACGAAGACGAGCCGCCCGCGACGGGCGGCGAGCGTGAAGGCCGTGCGCCGCGCAGGCAGGCTGCTCCCTTTGCCCTCTTCGTGCGGAAGGGTGAGGACGAGGCGGGCTTGGGCCGTCTCGCCCGCTGCGGCCTCAGCGGACGGCAGCGCCTCGGCTGCCCCCTCGATGCGCCGGCGGGTTTCTTCGGCCTCGGCGAGACCGTTCAGAAGGTGAGCGAGGCGCTCCCACGTGGCCGCGAGCCGCGCGAGGTCGTCGTAGGCGAAGATGAACCAGGAGAAGGACCGCGCGACGTCGGTGAAGGCGCCGCGGATCTGCATGAGGCCGCCCAGCTGAATCGTGCCGGCAAGCAGACTCGGGAGCGCGAAGAAAATGGGGGCGAGGTGCGTCACCTGGCCGAGGCCGACGGTGAAGAAGTCGAGGTCGCGCTGCTTCTTCACGAGGTGCACGAGGACGTCGTAGAGCTCGAGAAAACGCGTCTTGAGATTCTCGCGCTCGCGCGCCTCGCCCTGCGCGCCCGCGATTGCGTCGGCGTACCGGCGCTTTTCGATGAAGGCGTAGCGGAGGTCGGCCTCCTTGTGCTGGCCCGTGAAGTTGAGGTTCTTGAGCGGATGGCCGATCCAGTGCGTGACGAGGGTCGCGACGATCGTGTAGGAGAGGCACACCCAGAACATGTAGCCCGGAATCGTGAAGCCCAGGACCGTGATCGAGCCCGAGAGGTTCCAGAGAATGAGCGAGAAGGAGCCGATCGTGAGGACGGACTCGATGAAGGAGAGTGAGAGGTTGACCACGAGGCTCATGAGGGAGCGGGCGTCCTCAATGATGCGTTGGTCGGGGTTGTCGGGTTCCCGCCCGCTTTCGCGCAGTACGTAGTGCGCGCCGGCATTGGAGAGCCAGCGGTCGATCAGGCGGAAGGTGAGCTCGCGCCGCAGCGACAGAAGAAGCCGGTTCTTCGCGTACTGCGCCAGAACCAAGAGCGAAATGATGACCGCCGCGAGCCAGATGAAGTCGAAGAGCGCGTCGTAGATCGCCGGGGCGTCGACCTTCTGGAGCGCATCGAAGAAGCGCCCGTTCCATTCGTTCAATGCGACGCTCAAGCGTACGCTCGCGGTGTTGGAGGCTAGCAGGAAGGCGAAGAGGAGCCACCAGGGCAGGGCCGAGGCGGAAAGAAGCCAGGAGCGCAGCAGCTGTCGCAGGACCTGCGAGCCGCTTCGCGGGGCGGGGCCGGAGGTGGCGGAGGGAATGCCGTCGTGCGGCTCGGTTGGCGTAGGGGGCGGCATTCGGGGGCGGGAGTCTGCGGGAAAAGAGAGAAAAGAGAAAAAATGACCCGTCTTCGGCCCGGAGACCGGCTCGGGGAGCCGGTTCCCGGAGTCAAGGACGAAGGCGGGAGGATCAGAAGCGTCCCGTCACCCAGACGCGGGCGGCGCGGCCGTAGCCGTAGGAGCCGTTGACGAAGCGGTACTTCTCGTCGGTGACGTTCTCGATGGCGAGCCCGGCCGTGAAGTCCCAGAAGTTCGGAATCTTGGGCGTCCAGGTGAGGCCGACGGAGTGGGTGGCGAAGGCGCCGTATTTCGTTCGGGTGGATGCGGTGTTCTTTGCCTTGTCGCCGTCGGCGGCGTCGTACCAGTTGAAGCGGTACCACGGATGAAGCGCCGTCCTGGGGATGGAGTAGCCGAGCTGGAGTTTTACGGATTGAGGCGTGATGCCTGAAACGCGCTTGTCTGCTTCCTTGTCGACGACATGAACCAGGCCGTAGGCGAAGTCGGCGTTGAAGTTCCCGACGGCATACTTTGCAGAAAGTTCAACGCCTTTGCGGGAGACGTGACCGATATTTTCAGCCTGATAGCAGGTTGTGGGGCCGCGTTGCCATTGAGCAATGTTGATGAAGTCCTTGACGTCGTCGTAGAAGACCGCGGCCTTCACATTGAGCGCGTCGCTCTCGGCGGCGAGCCCCGAGAAGGCGGCGTTCATGCCCACTTCGTAGTTCCACGACTTCTCCGGCTTGAGATCCGGATTCGGATACACAACAACCGGGAAGAACTGCGGGTTGTGGGAGAGGGAGTAGTAGAGCTCGTCCATGATGGGCGGGCGGAAGCCTTCGTTGGCGGAGGCCCAGAAGGAGAGGCCTTCCATGGGTTTGAGCGTCACCGTGAGGCCCGGCGTCACCTTGCCGTCGGAGAAGGAGTCGAAGCCCGCGGCCTCGCGCTTGAAGTACGAGTAGCGGATCTGAGGCGCAATCGTCAGCTGATCGCCAAGAGCGATTTCATCCTCGATGAAGAAGCCGAAGTCGAGCGACTTGGCGTCCGGACGGCTGGGATCCTTGATGCTCTTGCCGGATGTGTACGGGTTGTACTGCAGGGAGTCCTGCTCGCTGCGGGAGAAGTCACCGCCGTAGGTCAGCTGATGGTTCATGCCGGCGAAGTCAAATCGGGACGTATTCTGAAGATTGCCGCTCCAGGACTCGAAGTCGTCGCTGTTGCCTACGCCTCGAAGCCCCATCGGCATCAGCACCACCGAATCCATGCTGTAGCGGGCTTTGGTGTACTGAAAGTTGGCCCGGACATCCCACCACGGGCCGTTCTCATAGAGCCAGGACGCGACGGCACGGTGCTGCTCGTAGCCGTAGTCGTTCGTCTGGTCGGGGTCGTAGACGCCGTTTTCCGCCGAAAGGTAGAACGTGTCGAACTTGTCGTAGTTGTAGGCGAGTGAAAGCGTCGAGGCGTCGGTGGGCGAAATGGCCGCCTTGGCGAAGACGGCAGTGCTCTTCGTGTCGCTGCCTGCATCCGACCGTTTGCCGTCGGAGAGTTTTTCGTTGCCCGAATGGCGCTGAGAGACGCCGAAGATGTAGTCCACGGCGTTGGCTCGACCAAAGGCATAGGCGCTGCCCATCAGTTCCTGCGAAGCCGTCGAATAACCAGTCTTCGCCTTTACGCCGAAGGTTTCTCCCGGCTTGAGCAGATCGGCTGCGCTCACGGTGGTCAGGGCGATCGTGCCGCCGATGCCGCCGTTGCCGTAGAGGGCCGAGCCGCCGCCGTGCTTCACCTCGACCTGCTTGAGAAGTTCGGGGTCGATGAAGATCCCCAAGGGGTGGTTGCCGGCCATCGTCGTCATGTCTTGGCGAACCCCGTCGATGACATAGGTGATCTGATTGGATTCAGAACCGCGGATCGACAACCTCGTGAAGATCGACGACTCGGGCGATTCGACCATCACGTTCGGGATGTCCTCGAAGATTTCGCCGAAGGTCTGCGCACCGCGCTGGGTGATTTCGCGGTCCGTCACCACGGCTATGGACGCGGCCGTCTGAGAGAGCGGCTCGGGCGTGCGCGTGGCGGTCACGACGACGGGGTCGAGCAGGACCGTCTGCGAGGCGACGTCTTCCGAGGAATCAGCAGCCCATGCCGTCGAGGCCGCGCAGAGGGCAAGAATGAGTGCGGTCGGACGGAAGTGAGACCGTTTGGAGGTGGGTGAGGTATGCATGTCGAGAACCTTGAGGGAGCAGCGGTTCGCTGCCCTGTTCATTAAATGAAAACGATTCTCGCAAGCATTTACACTGCAAACATTAGCACAAACCCGCAAATAAAGGGTTAACACCTATGTCTTGGACGTTCACAGGGAACAAGAAGAAGGCGCCGCCCTCCGTGGTGGAGAACGACGCCTTCCTTGAGGACTGAGCCTGTGGCCGGACCCTCACTCACACTGTCGGATGTGGGAGGATCCGCGCCGCGTTTGGTTTGTCAGGCGGCAGCCTTGCGGCCGGCGATGCGGCCGAAGACCAGGCAGTCGAGCGTGGCGCAGGAGCCGAGGCGCACCGCACCGTGGACGCCGCCCGAGGCTTCACCCGCGGCAAAGAGGCCCGGAATCGGCTGGTCGGTGCGCACGTCGATCACGCGGCAGTCGTTGTCGGTGTAAAGGCCGCCCATGCAGTGGTGGACCTTCGGCTGGCACTCGCCGATGTACCAGGGCCCTTCGACCATCGGCACCTGGTCGTTGTTGATGTAGCGCCCGAGCACCGGGTCCTTCTTCGCCTTCACGGCCTCGTTGAAGGCCGCAATGGTCTTCTGGAGGTTTTCGAGCGGAATGCCCGAGCCCTTCGCCATCGCCTCGACCGTGTCGTACTTGTCGAGGATCTTCGCGTCGAGCATCTTTTCCAGGAACCCGGGACGCTGCTTCTTCAAGGGCTGGACGTTGGGTTCATTGCAGATCGCGAAGGCCTTCTTGCCTTCCTGCTGCTCCAGCATGATCGCGTCGGCGCGGACCTTGCGGTTGGCGAGCTCGTTCACGAAGCGCTTGCCGTCCGAATTGATCCAGATGCCGTATTCGGCCGCCGCCGTCTGGTTGAACTGCCAGCCGATGCCCATGCCCTTTTCCTTCGGGTTGCCCCACGGGCCGCACTGGATCCAGTCGTTCTGAACCTGGAGGCATCCGATGGCGGAGGTCTCGCGCCAGAGCTCCGACGTGGCGCTCGGCTGGTTCGTCGTGTCGAGCGAGGCGTTCAACTTCGGATCCTGGTACATGCGGAACTTCACGTCCGCGGCGAAGCCGCCGTAGCAGAGGACGACGCCCTTCTTCGCGGCGATGCGCTTCACCGTGCCGGAGCCCTTCTTCGGGAACTGATAGCCCTCGCGGACGACGAGGCCCGTGACGCGGCCGGTCATTTCATCGCGGACGATGTGCTCGACGAAGGTCTTCGTGCGGACGGGAACGCCGAGCTTCTTAACGTACTCGAGCTCCTTCATCACGATGCCCGAGCCCGAGCCGTTCTTCGTCGTGACGTAGCGCGGCACGCTGTGGCCGCCTTCCTGACCGATGGCGTCGGGGAGGAATTCGACGCCTAGGGTGTTAACGCACCACTCGTAGGTGGGGAGCGCCTGCGTCGCCATGAGGTGAACCTTCTCACGGTTGTTGAGGTACTGGCCGGCGACGAGGATGTCCTTCTCGAGGAGCTCGACGGAGTCCTGGATGTGATGGAGCTTCTGCTGCGGGCAGCCCGTGGCGGTGAGGATGCCGCCGTTGATCGCGGAGTTGCCGCCGGCGAAGGACATCTTCTCCAAGACGATGACGTTGGCGCCCGCCTTCTTCGCTTCAATGGCGGCCGCAAGGCCCGCGAAGCCCGTGCCGACGACGATCACGTCCACTGTTTCGTCCCAGGCCGGAGCGGCCTTGGCGAAGACCGGCGCCGCGATGGCGGCCGTGCCTGCGATGGAGCCCGCTATGAGGGAGCGCCGAGAAATGTTGTGCGTCATGACTCTTCTCCTTTCAGAAGTCGGAATGCAGTTTCAGGTCTGGTCACACTGAAAACGAATGCATCCGAACAACCGCAACTTTAGTCCGTCCCGCAACGAGTCCCATTGCTACTTTCCCTAATTGACGAGCCGCACCGGACGCGTGCCGCGCCGTTCCGAACCGCGCCGGAGCGCCTGCAGGGCCGCAGTTTCCGAAAACCTTCGGGGAGGTGCCCCGACTACTCATTAGAATCCTCCAGACGGCGTGCCTGCGGGCTTTGCCGCCCTTCTTTAGAACACGATTTCAACAAGATCGCCGCAGGAGTCCCCTTCCTTCAGGTGGAGGAGGAATGCGGCGCAGGCGGTTGAGATTTCTGCAGGCAGCTGAGAATCATTTTGAGCACTTGCAAGATGCTGATTGACCAATTAGCCTTCGGAAAGTAAT
>CAJKCQ010000043.1 GCA_905198475.1 uncultured Sutterella sp.
TCTCGAAAAACTTAGGCTGGTCAACCAGGCCTGCTTTCACAAGCCTCGGCCTTCAGGCCGGGGGAGTTGACGTTCCTTGGGGCTCTGTGGAGGTGGCAAGCGGTCCGGGCGGGACCACGGGGAAAGGAGAGATTATCGGGCAAACGGGTGCGCCGCGCGCCCCCTGCGCACTGATCGAACGCAACAACCGACGAATCCATACAACTTATTGACTTTCTTGAAGTATTTTGAAAGCTCATCGGATTCTGCGGGCGCGAAAAAAAGCTCCCATAGGCCCTGAGGCTGCGGGAGCTCTTTTCTGAGCCTTGTCCGCTTCCGCGAGGGCGCCCTTGAGCGCCCTCACGAACTGCGGAAAACACTCGTCGGAGCGGTTACTCCTCGGCGACGACCTTGACCACGACGTCGGCGGTGATCTCCGTGAGGAGGCCGATCGTGATCGTGTACTCGCCGGTCGCCTTGATGGCGCCGAGCGGCGTGCGGACCTGCGACTTCTTGATCTGGAAGCCGAGCTTGTCCACGGCCTCGGCGATGTCGGCGTTCGTGACGGAGCCGAAGAGGCGGCCGTCGACGCCGCACTTGGAGGCGATCACGACTTCAGCGCCGTTGAGCTTGGAGGCGAGCTCCTCAGCGGCGGCGATGCGTTCGGCCTGAGCCTTCTCGAGCTCGGCGCGGCGGGCCTCAAACTCGGCGATGGCCTGCTTGGTGGCGCGCTTGGCGTGGCCCTGGGGGATGAGGAAGTTGCGGCCGTAGCCGTCCTTCACCTTGACGATGTCGCCCAGGTCGCCGAGATGGGTGATCTTTTCGAGCAGAATGACTTGCATTTGATACTTCTCCCGTCGATTACTGGTTGTCCGTGTAGGGCAGGAGGGCGAGGAAGCGGGCGCGCTTGATGGCGGTGTCGAGCTGACGCTGGTAGTGCGCCTTCGTGCCCGTCAGACGAGCCGGCATGATCTTGCCGTTTTCCTGGATGAAGTCGCGCAGCGTCTCGACGTCCTTGTAGTCGATCTGCTCAACGTGTTCGGCCGTGAAGCGGCAGAACTTCTTGCGCTTGAAAAGGGAGTTTTGCTGGTTCGAACGGCGGGGCTTGCCCTTGCCCTTAGCACCAAAAGCCATTTGATGACCTCTCTAATTGAATTCCGTGATGTGTACTGTCAGACGCCGGCTCTTCATCGACCTCGGCGCGAGGAATCCCTTGATGCGGATCTCCGCGCCGATCGCGAGGGCGTTGAGCCGCTTCGCGCATGCACCGTACGAGACGGCGCTGAAGTCGTATTCGAGCGTGCGGATTCTTCCTGCTTCAACGAGTTCGCTGCGGTGGTGGAGCTCGGCTTCGAAGACCTCGATGCCTGCGGGGGTGAACCTCACCGCCTCGCGCTCAATCAGCACACCGCTGATCTCGATTGAATTCACTCGGAGAATTCCGGCGTCCGGACCGTGCTCTTAGGCCTGAGCCTGAGCGGTCCCTTCCTGAGCAGCCGCGGCGGCCTCGGCGGCAACCTTGCGGGCCTCTTCCTTCTCGACGACCTTCATCATCGGGGAGGGAGCGGTTTCGGCATGCTTCGTCTTCACGGTGAGGTGACGAAGAACGGCGTCGTTGAAGCGGAAGCCGTTTTCGATCTCGAGAATCGTCTCATGGCCGCACTCGATGTTGAGGAGCAGATAGTGCGCCTTCACGAGCTTTTCAATCGGGTACGCGAGCGGACGACGGCCCCAGTCTTCAATGCGGTGGATCTTGCCGCCCTGTTCGGCGACGAGGGTCTTGTAGCGCTCGATCATCGCGGGGACCTGTTCGCTCTGGTCAGGGTGCACGATGATGCAGATTTCGTAGTGACGCATTTAGCCTCCTTGCGGAAAAAGCCGCCCAGAGCGTCGTTCCAGTGCGGCAAGGACAGTAAAGGCCGCGATTCTACATGAAGGAGGCGCGGCCTGCACGAAAAAGCGGATTTATTTTTCCCGCGCCCCGATCAGAGGCGGCCGGCGGCCTCGCCCGGCGCGACGAGACCGGCGGCGAGGCGCTGGCGGAGCGACTCGAAGAGGCAGATGCCCGCGGCGACGGAGACGTTGAGGCTCTCAACGCTGCCCACCATCGGAATGGCGGCGAGCGCGTCGCAGCGGCGGCGCGTGAGCTGACGGAGCCCCTCGCCCTCGGCGCCGAGCACCCAGGCGAAGGCCTTCGCCTGATCGAAGTCGTAGATGCTCTTGTCGGTCTCGCCCGCGGTGCCCACGACCGTCACGCCGTTGTCGCGGAGCTCCATGATCGCCGAGGCGAGGTTCGTCACGGCGACCACCGGAACGGTCTCGGCGGCGCCCGCCGCGGCCTTGGCGGCCGCCGGGGTCATGCGCGCGGAGCGGTCCTTCGGCACGATCACGGCCTGCACGCCCGCGGCGTCCGCGGCGCGCAGACACGCACCGAAGTTGCGCGGATCGGTGACGCCGTCCAGGATGAGGAGGAGCGTCTTCGGGGTGATTTGGTCGAGAAGGTCGGCGAAGTCGAGCGTGTTCTCGCGCTCGGCGGCGATCGCAACGATGCCCTGATGGGGGACGTCGGGGGAGAGCCCCTCGAGGCGCCGCGCGTCGGCGTTCATCACCTTGATGCCCTGCGCGAAGAGCTTCTCGCGCATCTCGCGCATGCGCTTGTCGCGGCGCTCGGGGTCGACGTAGACGAGTTCGATCGAGCCCGCGTCGAGCGAAAGGCGCGCCGCGACCGCGTGAAAGCCCGCGAGAACGACCGTTCCCGCGCGCAGCTTCTCGGCCTTCGGGGCCCGTTCGCGCTCGGCGCGCGCTTCATTTCGGTCGGATCGGCTCGGTTCTCGCTTCATGGTGATCTTCTTTTGTGGATTTTCGCGGTGGTAGAGGGCAGCGGCGCGGGACCCGCAGGATCAGCAGGGGAGGCCGCGCGGCGCGGGCGCGCATTCTATCGCGCCCGTCCGGAGGAGACGTCCGCCCGGTCAAAAGAAATCGTCGTCGTCGAACCCGTCGTAGCCCCAGCGGGACCCGCGGCGGCGACCACCCCCCGCGCCCTTGATCGTGTGACGCGCGTAGCTCGACTCGAGCGTGAAGTTGATGCGGCGCGAGTCGAGCTCGACGGACTCGAGGCGCACGCGGACGCGGTCGCCCAGGCGGATCTCGACCATCTCTTCGTAGGAGCTCATCTTCTGCAGCGCCGGGTCGTAGTCGAAGTACCCCCAGCCGAGCTTGGAGATGTGGACGAACCCCTCGACGGGCATCTGCTCGAGCTCGACGAAAACGCCCGCCGGGCACATGCCCGTCACGACGCCGTCCCAACACTTGCCGACGCGCTTGCGCAGGAACTCGCACTTGAGGAACTTCATCACGTCGCGCGAGGCGTCGTCGGCGCGGCGCTCGGCCGACGAGCAGATGATGCCAAGGCGGCGCCAGACGGCCTTCCTCGCCTCCGCCCGGGTCTTCTCGCCGGACGCGGCGGAGCGCTCCGCCTCAGGGCGGGCGCCCAACTTTCTCGCGTGGTAGCCCGTCATCACCTCCGCGTCGTCGAACTCGATCTTCGGCACGTAGGGCTTCTTCGAGAGGATGCCCTTGATCGTGCGGTGAAGCAGCAGGTCGGGGTAGCGGCGGATGGGCGACGTGAAGTGCGCGTAGGCGGGGTACTGGAGCCCGAAGTGCCCGACGTTGTCGGGCTGGTAGCACGCGCGCTGCATCGTGCGCAGCACCGCCGTCTGGATGTAGGGCCTGCCCTTCGTCTCGAGAATCACGCGGGAGAGCTCTTCGGCGAGCTTCTTCGGATCCGCGTCGATCTTGATGCCGAAGCTCGAGAGGAGCGTCTTGAGTTCATTCAACTTCTTCACATCGGGCTTGTCGTGCACGCGAAAGAGCGTCATCTGCTTCTTGGCGAGCACGAACTCCGCGGCGCAGACGTTGGCGACCAGCATTGCCTCCTCGATCATTCGGTGCGCGTCGTTGTGCTCGCGCACGTGAAAGCCCGTGATCTCGCCCTTGTCGTTGAAGTCCGCCTGCGACTCCTGCGTCTCGAAGTCGAGCGCGTGGCGCTCGGCGCGGCGGGCGCGGAGCGCCTTGTAGAGGGCGTGAAGCCGCCGGACCTCCTCGATGCGGGGGCCGAGGGCCTCGAGCCCGGCGGGCTCGCCCTGAAGGGCCGACCAGACGGCCGTGTAGGTGAGGCGGGCGTGCGAATGAATGACGCCCGGATAGAACTGATAGGCGGTCGTGTCGCCCTCGGAGCTCACGAGCGCGTCGCAGACCATCACGAGGCGGTCCACGCCCGGGTTGAGGGAGCAGAGGCCGTTCGAGAGCTTCTCGGGGAGCATCGGCACGACCGACGCCGGGAAGTAGACCGAGGTCGCGCGGATCTGAGCGTCGCGGTCGAGCGGACTGTCGGGCTTCACGTAGCGGCTCACGTCGGCGATCGCAACGAGAAGGCGCCAGCCGCCCTCGGGGAGCGCGGCGCAGTAGACCGCATCGTCGAAGTCGCGCGCATCCTCGCCGTCGATCGTGACGAAGGGAAGGTCCGTGAGGTCCACGCGGTGCGCGAGGCTCCGGCGGTCCACGCGGTCCGGGAGAGCCGCGGCCTCGGCGAGCGTCTCCGGGCTGAAGTCGATCGGCACGCCGAACTGCGCCGAGGCGATCTGCATCTCGCCCAAGGGGTCGTTCATCACGCCCACCTTGCGGACGAACTTCGCCGGCAGGAGCAGATAGTTGTCGTCGTCGAACACTTCGGTGCTCAGAACCCCCTCGGGAGCGGAGTCCGCCGGGAGCTCGAGCTCGACGGCGTCGTGCTCGAGGTCCACGCCGGCGGGAATCTCCGCCGCAGGCACGCCGAGATCGAAGGGCGCGAACGAGGAGACGGGCCGGAAGATGCCGTAGTCCCCGGTGTGGAAGTGGAGGTGGCAGACCCAACGCTTCTGCGCGCGGGCGATGAAGCGCCCGATGCGCCAGCCCGTCACGCTGCGGCGCAGCTCGACCACGTCGCCCGGAATGTAGTGCGAGAAGGGAGACACCGGCAGATCATCGCCGAGCTCGCCCTGCGGCGACACCGTCATGTTCTCGGGCCTGCGAGCGCCCTGCACCACGCCCGTCGCGGTCTGCGCCTCGGGATGCACGAACCAGTTCTTCGTGCCGTCCGATTCGAACCCCTCTTCGTAGAGCTTCACGACGACGGCGTTGGCAAGCTCGCTCGACCAGTCGAGATCGCGCTTGAGGCGCTTCTTGGCGTTGCCGTAGGCGATGTCCATGCCGATGCCGGCGATGAGGGCGCGGGCCTTCTCAAGTTCCTGAGGGGTGACTTCCGGAAGGGGCGGGGGCGGCAGGGCCTTCTTTTTCTTCTTCGACATGCTCAAAAGATCAGCGCAGGCGCTGTGGGTGAAAAGTCCTCGGTTTGGGCGAGGACGAAACGCGGTGAATGCGGCTGCCATAAATCTAAAGCAGAACGACCCCGCGCGGGAGGTCCGGTGCGTGGGGTCGGCCTTCTTCGGGCTCCGGAACCGCTCCGGAGCCTCAAACACTCAACCGCGCAGGCGGCGTCCTGCAGAGCTCGGCCTCGCGCTCCTCGCGGCTCAGTTCCCGGCCGCCAAGGGCAAGGCCACCGGCATCTATTACAGTGCCGGGAGCCTCTCGAACTTCTCCATTTCCGCTCATCACGGCCTGTGGATCGCGCGCAACCTCTCGATCCACAACCTCTTCCGCTTCGACGTCGCTATCGCCGCCGCCGTCGGCGTCGCGCTCTCGCTCTTCATCGCCCACCGCAGCCGCTGCGCCGAAATCGCCACCGGCATCCGCAACGCAGAAAAGAAGATCCAAGCGGCCTGAAGCAGGAATTTTTGGATCAGCCTCTTGACAACGGATAAACTCTAAGGCAGAATTCGTTTCCTACCGCCCGGGTGGCGAAATTGGTAGACGCACCAGCTTCAGGTGCTGGCGGCTTCACGGCCGTGAAGGTTCGAGTCCTTTCCCGGGCACCAGATTCAAGGCGCAGATGTTTCGGCATCTGCGCCTTTTGTTTTGAAATCCGCATCCCGGCCCTCGCCCCGCGCCGTTCGTCCCGAAAACCGGGCGGCTATCCCACGCATAAATACCTCCCTTTCGGCCGGATCCACTAGAGCCTCAAAGGAGTCGGGAATACATATTACTTTTTGGCTAGCTCCGTATAATTATTTCTACAGTGAGCGAGAGCCCTACGGCCGCGTAAAGAATCGGCCGATCGTCTTCTCATCGAACTACCCTGCCGATACAATGATCTGCAGAAGAGTTAAGGGATAACGTGAACGAAAATACCCTTAAGACTCTTCGGCAACCCCACCCCGTGCGCCGACAAAGAAATACTTCAACATACGTGCGCGCGGACGAGATCGTCTCAGGAGCAGTTCGTGGCCCGACTATCCGTTCATTCCATACCCGTGACCGATGCGCGCAACGAAGAAACCATGTTGGGTTTCTCACGCCGCATCGAAGCCACCCCGCCGGGGCAGTGCGCTCTCGCACTCCAACTCAGCCTTCTTGAGGCGAGTGCTCTTCAAACCTGCGGCAAGTGCGTCCCCTGCCGCGACGGCCTGCCGCAGTTGGCGCGTCTTCTGCGCCGCATCGTCGAATGCGAAGCCGTGCCCGAGGATCTCGAGCGCCTCAAGGCCCTCGCCGAAATGATCCGCTCGGGCTCGGACTGCGCGATCGGCTACGACGCCGCGCAGGCGGTGCTCGACGGCATGACGCGCTTCGCCGACGAATACAAGCACCACGTCGAAGAGCACGCCTGCCAGAAGGGCGTCGCGCAGTCGGTGCCGTGCGAAACGTTCTGCCCCGCGCACGTGGACGTGCCGGGCTACATTGCGCTCGTCGCCGAAGGGCGCAGCGCCGATGCGGTCGCCTTGATCCGCAAGGACAATCCCTTCCCGACCGCCTGCGGCTACGTCTGCGAGCACCCCTGCGAAAAGCGATGCCGCCGCACCCTGATCGACGCGCCGATCAACATCCGCGCGATCAAGAAGTACGCCTGCGACCAGGCGGCGGCGGACACCGTTCCGACGCCGAAGCGCCTTCCGGACACCGGCCGCACCGTCGCCGTGATCGGCGGCGGCCCCGCCGGCCTCACGTGCGCCTACTTCCTTGCGCTCATGGGCCACAAGGTCGAGCTCTATGAAGAGAAGAAGCACCTGGGCGGCATGATGCGCTACGGCATCCCGGCCTACCGCTTTCCACGCGAGCGCCTCGATGAGGACGTGAACGCGATCCTCGGCGTGGGCAACATCACCGTGCACCTCGAGAGCCCCGTGGGCACCGAGGAGATGAAGCGCCTCGCCTCTGAATGCGACGCCGTCTTCGTCTCGATAGGCGCGCACGCCGCGAAGAAGCTCCGCCTCCCCGGCATGGAGGCGAAGGGCGTGATCTCCGCCGTCGAGATGCTCCGCGACATCGGCGACGGCGTCTACCCGGACTACCGCGGCAAGAAGATCGCCGTGATCGGCGGCGGCAACGTCGCCATGGACTGCGTGCGCACGGCCGTGCGCGCGGGCGCCGAAGAGGTGAACCTCGTCTACCGCCGCCGCATCGAGGACATGACCGCGCTCAAGGAGGAAATCGAGAGCGCGATCGCCGAAGGCGTCGAGATGCTCACCCTCAAGGCCCCGCTCTCGGTTGAAATGGACGAGTCGGGCGCGTGCCGCGCGCTCCTCATGCAGCCGCAGATGATCAGCGCCTATTCGCGCGGGCGTCCCGGCGTCGTCGCGGCGCAAAAGCCCGTCGAGCGGCTCGAGGCGGACCTTGTGGTCGCCGCGATCGGCCAGGACGTCGTGACGAAGCCCTTCGAGGACTTCGGCATGAAGACCCACTGGGGCGCCTTCGTCACGGACGAATTCCTTTTGGCCGAAGGCTTCACCAACGTCTACGTGGGCGGCGACTGCCAGAGCGGCCCGACCACCGTCATCAAGGCCGTGGGCGCGGGCAAGGTCGCCGCGCACAACATCGACGAGATGCTCGGCTTCCACCATTCGCTCGACTGCGGCGTCTCGGCGCCCGAACCGCGCATGAACGACCGCACCCCGAAGGGGCGCGTGAACCTCGTCGAACGTCCGGTGAAGTTCAGAAAACGCGACTTCAACGAAGTCGAGATCGGCATGAGCCATGAAGAGATGCAGCAGGAATGCGGGCGCTGCCTGCGCTGCGACCATTTCGGTGCGGGCGCCGCCTGCGGCGGGAGGATTCAGTATGTTTGACTTCACCATTGACGGCCGCACCGTCACCGTCGAGGAAGGCACGACGATCCTCGAGGCCGCGCGCGCGGCTCAGATCCACATTCCGACGCTCTGCTACCTGAAGGGCGTGAGCTCGATCGGCTCGTGCCGCCTCTGCGTGGTCGAGGTCGAGGGCGTGACGGGGCTCGTCGCATCCTGCAGCGCCGCGGCGCGCCCGGGCATGGTCGTCCGCACGCGCTCGGAGGCGATCGACTCGGCGCGCAGGACCGCGCTCGAGCTCATCATCGCCGAGCACGGTCTCAACTCCACCCAGTACTGCTTCAGCTGCCCGAAGAACGGCGCCTGCGAACTCCAGGACCGCTGCCGCGAGCTCGGCGTCGAGACGACGCCCTTCGAAGTGAAGCCCGCCTCGGGCGAGAAGCTCGACTCCAATCCCTTCCTCGCCTTCAACCCGTCGCTGTGCATCCGCTGCCAGCGCTGCGTGGGCGCGTGCAACAACGCCGCGGGCAATCACACCCTCACGACGGGCCGCCGGGGCGTGCGCACCTCGATCCTCGCCCCCTTCGGCGCGGACTGGAAGAGCACGAACTGCGAGTCCTGCGGCAACTGCGCGCAGGCCTGCCCCACGGGCGCGATCATCGAGAAGCGCCGCCGCGAGTACCGCTCCTGGGAGATCAAGCGCGTGCAGACCACGTGCCCGCACTGTGCGACCGGCTGCCAGTACAACCTCATCGTCAAGGGCAACCGCATCGTGGACACCGAGGGCGTGGACGGACCGTCCAACCACGGGCTGCTCTGCGTGAAGGGCCGCTCGGCGAGCTTCGACTTCGTGCAGTCCGAGCGCCGCCTCAAGACGCCGCTCATCCGCAACAAGGAGACGGGGGAACTGGAGCCCGCCTCCTGGGAGGCGGCGCTCGACCTGGTCGCGCGCCGCTTCACCGAAATCCGCGAGAAGAACGGGGGCGAGGCGATCGCCGCCTTCGCCTGCGCGCGTTCGGCCAATGAAGACATCTACATGCTCCAGAAGATGGCGCGCACGGTCTTCAAGACGAACAACGTGGACAACTGCGCGCGCGTCTGCCACGGCCCCTCGGTTGCGGGCCTGCAGCGCACGCTCGGTTCGGGCGCGATGACCAACCCGATCACCGACATCTGCGAAAACGCCGAGGTGATCCTCCTCGTCGGCTCCAACCCCGAGGAGGCGCACCCCGTGATCGGCATGCAGATCCGCGCGGCCCTGCGCCGCGGCGTGAAGCTGATCGTGGTGGACCCGCGCGACATCGGCCTCTCGAAGTCCGCGGACATCCATCTGAAGCTGCGCCCCGGCACGAACGTCGCCTTCGCCAACGGCATCGTGCGCCAGCTCATTCACGACGACCTGATCGACCACGAGTTCATCAAGACCCGCACCGAAGGGTTTGAGGAGCTCGCCGCGATGGTCGAGGACTACACGCCCGAACGCGTCGCCGACATCTGCCGCATCGACGCGCGCGACCTCATCGCCGCGGCGCGCCTCTACGGACGCGCCCACCGCGCCGCGATCGTGTACTGCCTCGGCGTCACGGAGCACTCCTCGGGCACCGAGGGCGTGATGTCGCTCTCCAACATCGCGATGGTGACGGGCAAGTACGGGCGGCCCGGGTGCGGCATCAACCCGCTGCGCGGTCAGAACAACGTCCAGGGCGCGTGCGACATGGGCGCGTCGCCGGGCGACCTCACGGGCTACCAGAAGATCGCGACGCCGGGCGTCGTCGAGAAGTTCGAAAAAGCCTGGGGCGTGGAGCTGCCGCGCTTCAAGGGTCTCTTCGCCACGGACGCCTTCCCGAAGATGATCTCGGGCGACGTCAAGGGTCTCTTCATCTTCGGCGAGGATCCGGTCCGCACGGACCCGGACACCCACCACGTGATCAAGGCGCTCAAAAACCTCGAGTTCCTCGTCGTGGACGACCTCTTCCTCACGGAGACGGCGAAGTACGCCGACGTCGTGCTCCCGGGGCGGAGCTACGCCGAGAAGGAGGGGACCTTCAGCAACACTGAGCGCCGCGTGCAACGCATCCGCAAGGCCGTGGAGATCCCCGGCACGCGCGCGGACACGGACATCTTCACGGACATCATGAACCGCATGGGCTACCCGCAGCCGCGGCTCACGCCCGCCGAGATCATGGACGAGATCGCGTCGGTGACGCCTTCCTTCGCCGGCATCAGCCACAAGCGCCTCGACAGCGCCGAGGTGGCCGGCCGCGGCCTGCAGTGGCCCTGCACGGGTCCGGACCATCCGGGCACGCCGATCCTGCACGTCGGGAAGTTCACGCGCGGCCTCGGGCACTACTCCACGGCGCTCTACCGCGCCTCGAGCGAACTCCCGGACGCCGAGTACCCGCTCATGCTCACGACCGGCCGCGTGCTCTACCACTACAACGCCTGCGCGATGACCGACAAGACCGAGGGCATCAACGAGATCTCCGGTCACTCCTTCATCGAGCTCAACACGAAGGACGCGAAGCGCCTCGGCATCGCCGACGGCGACCGCGTGAAGGTGAGTTCGCGGCGCGGCGTGATCGACTCGGTGGCGCACGTCTCCGACAAGACCAACGTGGGCGAGAGCTGGATGCCGTTCCACTTCCAAGACGGCAACTGCAACTGGCTCACGAAGGCGGCGCTCGACAACATCTGCTCGACGCCGGAGTACAAGGTCTGCGCGGTGCGCGTGGAGAAGCTCGCTCCGTCCGTGTAACGCTCCCCGCTCTGAACGCTCCTCCTTCGGGGGGCGTTCAGCGGACGGATGAAAAAAAAACGCTCCGCTCTTCCGGCAGGAAGGCGGAGCGTTTTTCTTTTCCTCTTTGGGACTCCGTCCGCCCGGAGGCGGACGAATCCCCTAGCGACTACTTCTGCGGCTCGAGGTGGCTGCCCACCTTGAGGACGTAGGTGAGGATCGAATAGAGCGCGGCGCCGATGATCATCGCGGCGACGAGGCCGATGTTGGCGCGCGCGAAGACCGAGCCCTCAGTGCCGGCGGGCAGCAGGAAGCTCACCGCATGGCCGATCCAGGGGTCCGAGGACGTGATCGTGCCGAGGCCGATCACAGAGCCCACGAGGAGCGAGCCGAAGGCCGTCCAACGCACGGACTCGCCGCCTTCACCGGGCGGGAGGGCGAGGTTGACGTTCCAGCCGAGGCGTTTCTGGCGGATGAGGTCCACCATCTCGATCGCGCCCCAGGTGCCCATCACGACGGAGATGAGGGCGAGGAAGGACTGGAAGGTCGAGACGAAGCTGTCGGAGATGAAGAGGAGGTAGTAGGAGCCGAGCGCAATGAGCGCGCCGTTGAGGATCGTCGTGCCGAGGCGGCTCATCGGGACGCCGAGCGCGAGGAGCGCGAGGCCCGAGGAGTAGATGCCCGTCATGCCCGCGGAGACGAGCGAGATGATGACGACGAGCGAGAAGGGAACGTAGAACCAGAAGGGCAGGATGCCGGTGAGGGCGGCGAGGGGCTCGTGGTTCGCCTTCTCAAGCAGCGCGGGGTTGCCGACGGCAAGCATCACGCCGAGGATGAGGAGGACGGAAACCGGGAGCGCGATGCCCGTGGTGGTCCAAAAGATCACGCCCGAAGCGGGGCTCTTGCGCGGCAGGTAGCGCGCGTAGTCGCCGCCGTAGTTGAGGAACCCGAGGCCCACCATGGTCATCGAGAGGACGATGCCGCCCACGAAGGTGGCGAAGTTCCCCGACGGAACCGAGTCGAGCACCGAGAAGTTGATGTTCGGGATGAAGAAGAAGAGGTAGACGAGCGTGAAGAGGCCCGTCAGCCACGCAATCGCCTTCTCGATCTTGAGAATGAGCTGGTGGCCGTAGATCGCGCCGCTCATCGTGAGGAGGAGAACCACGATGAAGCAGCCGAACGTGCACCCGGCGAGCGGCATCCCGTTCTCGCCCATGAGCGAGGGGATGAGGTTGCCGGCCACGTCGGCGAGCGTCGTGGTGGCCATCGAGAGGAGCGTCACCTTCCAGCCCATGTTGGCGAGGTAGCCGAAGAAGGTCGGGAACTTGTTGCCGTGGTAGCCGAAGGCGAGGCGCGACTGCACGAGCGTGGGCAGACCCGTGCGGACGCTGCCGACGGCGAGGATGCCCACGAGGGCGCAGGAGAGGAAGTAGCCGATGACGCCGGCCAACATCGCCTGCCAGACCGAGAGGCCGAGGCCGAAGACGTAGATGCCGAGCGTGATGCCAAAGATCGAGATGTTCCAGGAGAACCAGACGGGGAAGAGGTCAAAGGGGCGCCCGTAGCGTTCGCTGTCGGGAACCGGATTGACGCCGTTGGTTTCAATGCGGGATGCGTCTGACATGTTGGGTTTGTGCTCCGAGTGGGAGTGGATGGGTTGATGATGGTTTTTTATTGTTTGGGGGAACTCTGTGACCGGCGATCAGGCGTGTCGGGCGCGCAGGCGCGCCGCGTTGGGGGCGCTCGCGCCCCCCTCCTCGCCCGTCACCCAACTCGCGACGGCGTTGCCGAGAAGCACGGCCTCGGGCAGCGGGAAGCCGCACATGAGACCCGCGAGCATGCCGCCCGCATGGGCGTCGCCCGAGCCGATCGTATCCACCACGTGCACGGGGAAGCCAGGCACGCGGAGCATTTCCTCGCCTTCGACCACGAGCGCGCCGCGCGCGCCGTCGGTGACGACGACCGGACACCCGGTCGAGAGGGAGAGCGTGCGCGCGGAGGTTTCGACGTCCGCTGCGGGAGCGAGAACGCGGGCTTCCGAGGCGTTCACCTTGAGGATCGCGTTGGCGGCGAGCACCGCCTCCTTCATCGCCTGCGGAATGCGGTCGGCGCACGGACCCGGATCGAAGAGGATCCGCGCGTCGGGGCGCTTCCTCTCAAGGAGCGCCGCGATGAAGTCGGCGTTGCGTTCGTCCGTCTGGTAGCCCGAGAGATAGATGAGGTCCTGCGCTTCGGGCGCGACCGCGTCGAGCCATTGCGGGCGGAAGCACTTCTCGATGCCGGACATCGAGACGAAGGTCCGCTCGCCCGAAGGCTCGACGAAGGAGAGGCACCAGCCGTTGTCGCCGAGGTCGTGGTATTCGCGCGTCGCCATGGCGCGCATGCGGAAGCTCTCGCGCACGCGCTCGGCGAGCATGCCTTCGCCGATCGGAATGAGCGTCTCGAAGGGGAGCTCGAGCTTCGCGACCACGTCGGCGACGTTGAAGGCGCAGCCGCCCACGACCTGCTGCCGGCTCGAGCCTTCGACGTCTTCGCCCGAAAGCGGAAGGCGCGGGACGTGCACGATCACGTCCACGAAGGCGCTGCCGACGACGAGAAGGCGCTCCTGCGCGATGAGGGCGTCGATGAGTTCGCAGATGCCGCGCATGGTCCTCTGGGCCTCCTCGGGGTCAGTCAAGCGTGAAGCGCAGGCGGCACGCGGCCGTCTCTGCGGCGAGGGCGCGGAAGTCGAGCGCGTTGATGCGCTCGAGTTCGCCCATGAAGTCGGCGGGCATGTCGTCGTACCCCGCGGCGGCGCCGCAGATGGCGGCGGCCATCGAGCCGATCGTGTCCGTGTCGCCGCCCATGTTGGCGCAGAGCTCCGCGGCGCGCTTCGCGTCGCGGCACCAGAAGGCCGTGCAGAGGGCGGCCGTGACGGACTCGGAAGTCATCGTGCCCGTGCCGATCACGTCGTAGATGAAGCGGCTCGCCGCCTCGTCGTCGAGTTCGTTGCGGCGCGGGAGCATGAGCTTCTCGAAGACCTCGAGGCGCGCGGGGATCGAAGCGGCCCAAGTGGGCTCGCCCAGGCGCATCGCGATCGGGTGGATGAGCTTCACGTCGTGGATGATTTCGTCCCAGCTGCGGCCGGCGACGGCGGAGGCGACCGCCTGCGCGACCATCGCCGCGCCCGAAATCGCAACGTCCGTCGAATGCGTCACGCGGCTCACGCGCGCGACCGTTTCGGCGAGCTTCTCATGCTCGCACCACTCGACGAGGCAGCCCACCGGGGCGATGCGCATCGCCGCACCGTTCGTGAGCGAAAGCTTCGTCACGGGGGCGGCGTCCTCGCCGCGGCTCCACGCGAGAAGGGAAGCCTTGGAGGAGGGCCCGAGCAGATTGATCTCGAAGCCGTTCATCGAGCGGACCCATTCGAGGAGGTCGTCGGCCAAGACCTGCGCCGGGGGCACCGTGCCCGCCTTAAGGATCGCCTTCAGGATGACGAAGGCCTGGGCGGAGTCGTCCGTGTAGTGCCCCGCCTTGAAGTAGCAGGCGACGATGTTGTCGGCCGGACCGTCGAGGAAGCGGTCGATGCGGCCGAAGCGGGCGCGCACCTTCTCGCGGGGCCAGAGCTCGCCCGGCACGCCCAGGGCGTCGCCGAGCACCATACCGGCAATCGCGCCGGCAATGTGATTTTCAAGTTGAGCGGACATCGTGATCGCGCCCCGATTGTGCTTCGGGGCGTTGCTGGAGGCTTTTTTCGAGGTGCGCAAGAATAACAGAGCGAAGGCGGTAATTCCAGAAAAATCTATGTGGACGCCCGTAGCCGAAGGCACCATCGTGGAGCGCTGCACCGGGTTGAGCGGCGCCCCTCTCCGTCAGACCTTCGAAAAGGCCGCGAAGCGGCGTTCCGTTCCGTCGAAAACCAGTGCGGCCCGGATGATCCTGCGCCCGTGCGGCGTCTCCCCATAGCGCCGGGAACGAATCTGTTCAACGGCCTCCTGCAGGCGCGGTGAAACATCTTTGGACTTCACCGCGTACTTGATCTCGAACACCCACCGGCGGTCTCCCGCATCCACTTCCAGATCGCTTCGTCCGCGAGCAGAGTGAACCTCCACCTGCGGCCTGAGCGCTGCACCGATCAGCAAAACCTGAAGATACGCGCGGCAAACCGCCTCATTGGAAATTGGATAGCCGGCATAATCAATCGCATTCATAATTTCATTAAAGCAGTCAACCACCTCGTCGAGCGTACCTCCTGAAAGACGCTGCTCAATGGGATTCCGGTTCGACTGTTTGAGAACGCTTCCCTTCAAGAGCTCGCGCGCGTAAAGCTGAGCCATGGAGAGCCTTACTTCGCGATTCGGGTACCCGAGCTCAAACACATTGTTGGCGACGCCGCGGATGGAAAAATAGCCAGCTTGAGCGAGGAGGACCACCAACGAAACATCATCGTACCGATTCGCGGATTTGAGATCGACGACATTCACCTGCTGCACGGCATCAAAGGACTGAGGTGAAGCCAAAGCGTGATTGGCGAGGTACTTCATCAGCACGGAAGGCTTCCCTCCGCTTTCATACCAGTAGTTCTCAAAGCCAAGTTCAGGATATTGCAGGTAATTTAGAACGGACCATGGGCAGAACACATGTGAGGCGGCCTTCAAGTCAAAGCAGAAGCCGTCGTAGTTCTCCTGCAGCCCTCGAAGAATCTCCTCATCGCCGACTCCGTTCTCCAACGCCGCCCTGTTGATGTAGGCCCTGAAATTTGCACGCAGCTCCTCTTCGGTCCAACCGAGTAGCGTGCCGTAGCGCGGATTGAGGGAGATGTCGTTCAGATTATTGAAGGCCGAAAAAATATTCGTACTGCTGAACTTCGTGATGCCCGTCATGAAGAAAAAACGAAGGCAGCCCTCGCACTCCTTCAATGTTTTGAAGAAGTCGTTCATTTCCTCCCTGACGACTTCGAACGCCTCCTTGTTGTCCAGATGTTCCGTCAGAGGGGCGTCGTATTCGTCGATCAGAAGAACGATGGAGTTGTCCGCCAGGCCGGAAAGCCACTCACGCAGCTGAAGGCCGAAGGGAACGGACGACCTCTCATCAAAGCAGAATCCGAGCGGCGCGAATCCGATCCTCACAAGGCTCGTGAACAGAACGTGATACTGTTCGGCCGAACGGAAGGTCGTTGCGCCGGAAAAGTCCAGCCGCACCACCGGATAGACGTCGTCGCGCCATTTTTTTTCAATGTCGAGCCCGGTGAAATCCCGGAGTCCATGAGCGAACAACGATGCGAAGGTTGAGAGGAGCAGCGATTTCCCAAACCGCCGGGGCCGGGCAAGGAACACCTTGGCCCGCAGGTGGGCGAGCTCAAAAATCTGTGCAGTTTTGTCGACGTAGATTTCTCCGCTTGCCCGCAACGCGGAAAAGGTCGAGGTGCCCAAAGGCAACGGCATCAGAGGATCAGACATGGAATCACATTCAGGCGCAATAAGGTGCCCGGCGCGGTCTTCGCCGCGTTGCTCGCCGGGGGGCGGAAGGTCGAACTACGGCGAGTGTAGCCCGTTTCTGCCTCGGCCCCTCTGAGGCACAATGAACCATCCGCCTCACGACTCCGCTCCCAGAGCACCATGCCCCAGATTCCCCTCAGCTACCGCTACCGCATCGAACGCCGCACCGACGGCTACCACTACCGCTTCCCGGAGCTCCCGGAGGCGGACTTCGCCGCCGCGACCACCGCCGAAGGGGCGGCGGAGATGAGCGGTCGGATCACGGCGGCGCTCGCCGCGCGGATCAAGGCCGGGCGCCTTCCCGAAGAGCGGCGCGCGCATGCGGGCGAAGGCGTCGCGCGGGTGCTGCCGTCGCTCGCCGCCAAGCTCCTCTTCGTCGCGAAGTCCGAGGAGTCGGGCGCCTACCCCGCGGAGATCGCGCGGCGCCTCGGCATCACCTCGCAGGAGGCGCAGCGCCTCTATCGGCTCGAGCACGCGACGAAGATCGACGCCGTCAACGCCGCCCTCGCCGCGCTGGGCTGGCGCCTCACGCTCGGCGTCGAGCCGCTCGAAGCGGACGCAAAAAAGGCGGCGCCCGAGGAGTAGCTCCTCACGACGCCGCCCTCTGGCGGAAGGACTGAGCGGACCGCGCCCTTCAAGAAGGAAGTGCGCGGACGTTTCCGACCCCTTAATTGCCGGCCTTCTCTTCGGCCTCGACGCGCGCGATCAGGTTCGCGGGCCCGAGGGAGTCGTAGCACTCGAACGGCTGGTGGATCCAGGGATTGTCCTCGAGGTACTCAACCGCCCAATCAGGCTTGAAGACCGAGTGGGCCTTGTGCCAGAGCACGGCCACGCGGATCTCGGTGATCTCGGGATAGCGCTTCTTGAGGTGGGCGACCACTTCCTTGATGGTCTTGCCGGAGTCGACCATGTCGTCGACGAGCAGCACGCGGCCCTTGAGCGTCGAGAGGCCCGTCATGCACTCGGCAATGTCGAGGTCGCTCTGGACGGTGCCCTTCGCCTCACGGTACGAGCTCGTCGCGAGGATCGCGAGGGGCATGTCGTAGACGCGGCTGAAGAAGTCGCCCGGGCGCATGCCGCCGCGCGAGAGGCAGATGATGCAGTCGAACTGCCAGCCGCTCTTGGCGACCTGGCACACGAGCTTTTCATTGAGGCGGATGTACTCGTCCCAGCTGTAGGTTTTGTCGGACATGGAATTTGCCGTCGATGTCGGAGGGTGGAGGGAAGAAAAAAAACAGCAAGCGGGCGGCAAGGTTCAGCCTGCCGCCCGCTTGGGTTCAGTTTTCAGCCCGCTATTTTAGTCGGCGAAGGGATCCGTGTGAAGGATCGTCTGCGCGCGGTCCGGACCCGTGGAGACGAGCGCGATCGGAGCGCCCGCAACCTCGGAGAGGCGCGTGAGGTATTTGCGGGCGGACTCGGGGAGCTGATCCCAGTCGGTGACGCCGAAGGTGCTCTCCTTCCAGCCCGGGAACTCCTCGTAGATCGGCTCGCACTTGGCGACCGCGTCGGCGCCCGAGGGCATCACCTTGAGGACTTCGCCCTCGTAGCGGTAGCCGACGCCGAGCTTGATCGTCTCGAGGCCGTCGAGAACGTCGAGCTTCATCACGGCAAGCCCCGTGATGCCGTTGATCTGGACCGCACGACGCAGCGCAGCGCCGTCAAACCAGCCGCAGCGGCGGGGACGCCCCGTGACGGCGCCGAACTCGTTGCCCTTCTGGCGCAGCGACTCGCCCGTCTCGTCGAGGAGCTCGGTCGGGAAGGGACCCTCGCCGACGCGCGTGCAGTAGGCCTTCGTGATGCCGAGGACGTAGTTGAGCTTCTCGGGACCGACGCCGGCACCCGCACAGGCCGAACCCGCGACGGTGTTGGAGCTCGTGACGTACGGATACGTGCCGTGGTCGATGTCGAGCATCGAGCCCTGGGCGCCCTCGAAGAGGAACTGCTTGCCCGCATCCATCTCCTCGTGCAGACGCTCGGAGACGTCGATCACCATCGGACGCAGGCGCTCGGCGTAGGCGAGCGTCTGCTTGATCACGGCTTCGGGATCGAGCGGCTCGGCGCCGAGGAACTTCTCAAGAACGAAGTTGTGGAGCTTCATCACGGCGCGGACCTGTTCGGCGAAGCGCTCGGGATGATAGAGGTCGGCGACGCGCACGGTGCGGCGGGCGACCTTGTCTTCGTAGGCCGGGCCGATGCCGCGGCCGGTCGTGCCGATCTTCTTGCTGCCGAGCGCGGCTTCGCGGGCCTGGTCGAGCGCGATGTGGTACGGCATGATGAGCGGGCAGTTGCCGGAGACGCGCAGACGCCCCTCGACGTTCGGGACGCCCACGGCGATGAGCTCATCGATTTCGCGGAAGAAGGCTTCGGGCGAGAAGACGACGCCGTTGCCGATGTAGCAGACGCTCGTCGCGTGCATGATGCCCGAGGGGATGAGGCGCAGGATGGTCTTCTTGCCGTTGATGACGAGCGTGTGGCCCGCATTGTGTCCGCCGTTGAAGCGGACCACGCCGGCGGCGCGCTCGGTAAGCCAGTCGACGATCTTGCCCTTGCCTTCGTCGCCCCACTGAGCGCCGATCACGACAACATTCTTGCCCATTTGAATACCTTTAAGAAGCTCTCACAAAAAAATCCGTCCGGACTGCGCTTTCGCAGACCGGCGCGCCCTGAAGCTTCAGGAGGGCGCGCCGCCGCCCGTACGCGCAGGCGCCTCCGCTTGGGCAGAGGAGACGCGGGCTGCACGGCAGGAACAGCCGGACACATGTAGGGAGCGGACGTCTGAGACGGCCGCGGACGCAACCGTCAAGATAGCACAGCCGGCGCCGGAAGCGCCCGAAGGCGGTCCGCGTGTCAGCATTGACATCCTCTCCGCCCTGAAGGACGGAGATTCCCTACTGAGTCCTTACGC
>CAJKCQ010000044.1 GCA_905198475.1 uncultured Sutterella sp.
CAACGGCAGCTCGAGAATGCAGGTGGGAGTAGTGGTCTTCATGGGAATAGATTATTCCACAAACATTTCGGCCTCGCTAACCTCGCCCTGAAGGACGGGGCTTGCGCGAGGCCGGTTTTTTGGTCAAATCCCGCATCGGCCGCACGGTTGTAGCGGACGAGCGTCTCTTCGAGCGTCCGGCGGTCCACGCCCATCGCCAGGGCCATTTCGGCGACGCTTCCGGCCTTCTTCACGGCCCCGTTGATGAGCTTGAGGCCGAGCGTCGCGCCCTTGAAGGACTGCGCGTCCGTGATCACCCAGCAACGCCTGCCGGGGAGCGCGAGGATCGCCTCGGCGACGGCGTTCCAGGGACGGTTTTCATCCACGAAGCGGCGCCCCGTCTCGTCGACGTAGAGATCGCCGCCCGCACGGAAGCGTGCGGCCTCCGCAGCGGCGAAAGTTTCCCATGACGGCAAGCACATAGCTGCGGCCCGCTGCAGTTCCGGCACACGTTCAAAGCTCCGTCCCGCGGCTCGTCCGCGACGGAGCTTTTTCCATGTTTTCCATAGGGTTGATTTCTTTTCCGGAACGGTGCGCGTATCATTTCCCTCTGGCGGCCGCCTCCTCCAGCAACTGCAACAAATTGCAACTGAAATTTGACCCTAAGTACTTTCATCTATAAAATGCTGTCAATTTGAGCCGCGAAAACGCACCGAAGCGATCGCGGCCTTTTCATGAGGTTTTTCCGTCCCTTAATTCCCCAACTTGGAAGGAGATTCGTCAATGTCCACGACTGAGAACGCCCCTCTGACGATCCGCGACATGCTCGAGCCGGCGATCAAGGCCGCGGGCGGCTGGGTCAACACCCACGCCCACGCCGACCGCGCCTACACGCTGAGCCCGGACGTGCTCGAGATGCGCCGCACCTGCACGCTGCAGCAGAAGTGGGACGCGCTCGACCGCCTGAAGCGCGAGTCCACCGAAGAGGACTTCTACCGCCGCTTCTCGCTCTTCTTTGAAAACCAGATCTCGCAGGGCGTCACGGCGCTCGCGACCTTTGTGGACATCGACCCGCAGTCCGAAGACCGCGCCATCAAGGCGGGCCTGCGTGCGCGCGAGCACTACAAGGACCAGCTCACGGTGAAGTTCGCCAATCAGACCCTGAAGGGCGTGATCCATCCGGAAGCCCGCAAGTGGTTCGACATCGGCGCCGAGCTCGTGGACATCATCGGCGCGCTCCCGAAGCGCGACGAGCGCGACTACGGCAAGGGCGAAGAGGCGTTCGACATCATCATGGAGACGGCCAAGCGTCTCGGCAAGATGGTGCACGTGCACGTGGACCAGTTCAACGAGTCGCTCGAGTACGAAACCGAGCAGCTCTGCGAGAAGACGATCGAGCACGGGCTTGAGGGCCGCGTGGTTGCCATTCACGGCATCTCGATCGGCGCGCACTCGAAGGCCTACCGCCACCGCCTCTACGAGCTCATGAAGCGCGCGCAGGTGATGGTCGTCGCCTGCCCGACGGCCTGGATCGACACGCCGCGCTCCGAAGAGCTCGTGCCGATGCACAACTCCATGACCCCGGTCGATGAGATGGTCCCCGCGGGCCTCACCGTCGCCCTCGGCACCGACAACGTCTGCGACGCGATGGTGCCCTGGAACGCCGGCGACATGTGGCACGAGATGACGACGCTCGCCACGGGCTGCCGCTTCGACTACTTCGACGAACTCGTCAAGATCGCCACGGTGAACGGCCGCAAGGTGATCGGCATCGACTAATCCCACGAGGCTAGCAGGAGTTTTCTGAAATGTACGTTTCCCCCATCGCCAACGACATCCTCGCCGGTCACCTCGTGAACTACGGCGCCGTCTCGTTTCTCACCGAGAAGCCCATGCGCCTGAAGTCGGGCCTCGTGACGCCGATCTACGTGGACAACCGGTCGCTCACGGGCCACCCGGACGCCTGGCGCGACATCATCGAGACGATGTGCTCGCGCATCTCGCAGCTCGGCCTCAAGTTCGACGTGATCGCGGGCGTTGAAGGCGCCGGCGTCTCGCACGCCGCCGCCCTCGCCTACCGCCTCGGCAAGCCCCACATCTTCGTGCGCCAGCGCGCGAAGACCTACGGCGACCACAGCCGCGTCGAAGGCTCCTCGGTGAAGGGCAAGCGCGTGCTCATCATCGAAGACCACATCTCGACGGGCCTCTCGCTCCTCTCCGCGGTCGAGGGCCTCAAGGCCGAGGGCGCGATCGTCGAGGACTGCCTCGCGATCACCTCCTTCGGCATCGACGAGACGACGAAGCTCTTCGAGAAGGAGAACGTCACCTGCCACGAGACCTTCAGCTTCACGCTCGTGATCGACAAGGCCGTTGAGCTCGGCAAGATCGACGCCGCGCAGAAGGCGCTCCTCGTGGACTGGCTCGCCAACCCGTGGACCTGGGCCGCCCGCAACGGCCTCACCCCGACCGGGAACGAGAACTAAGACGCGCTCCATCCTCCTGAAGACCGGCTCCCGACCTTCAGGAAGACGTCCGCTCCGAAGAACCGCCGCACACCCAATGCCAGGTTGCGGCGGTTTTCTTTCGGTCTCCCCGACGCCGCAGCCCGCACCGCACGGCGGCTTGAGGGCGCTGTCTTCGGCGCCCGCTCATGCAGGATTTCTTCACGTCGCCCACGTCGACCAAACCTCGGAACGTTGATTTCGACCAAAAGTCCAAAAATTCCGTTTTTGCACCATTTTGGCACATCATGCAACCATGTGATGTTTATGCGGAATTTTTGTAAAGTTGGCGTCGAAAGACTGCCCTATTCTCAAAGGAATTTTCCGCCGCCCCCGCCGAGAAGAATCCCGCGCCCGCTAAGTCGAAAGACTGCCCTATTCTCAAAGGAATTTTCCGTCGTCTACGACGTCGAGGACGAGCGCGGCCGTCCGTCGAAAGACTGCCCTATTCTCAAAGGAATTTTCCGATTCGCGCGTGATGTCGTCGGCGACGGTCTGCACGTCGAAAGACTGCCCTATTCTCAAAGGAATTTTCCGGCCGCCCGCGACGCGAGGTCGGCCGCGGACAAATAAACCGGGAGCGGAAGGTCGAGTGCGAGAGGCGCTCGAGGAGCCGTGCGGTGCGGACGTCTTCCGGCATGGTTTAAAGGTTGCAGACAACAGCGGCATCATAACGCTCCGTTCCGTCCGGGCCTCGAGCGGTTAAACTCCCTCATTCCACCCGCGGACGGCGGGCGCTCCTGCGCTCCGTCCGCCGGAAATTTCTGAAGAAAAATTCGAAATGAAGTACCTGATCGTCGACGACCACGCCCTCATCACCGGGGCACTCTCCTTCATGCTCACGGACCGCGATCCCGCGGCGGAGGTGCATACGGCCGCCTCAGCCGAAGAGGCGCTCGAGCTTGTGGACCGCGAGGGCGATGCGGACCTCCTGATCCTCGACCTGTCGCTGCCCGGCGTCACCGGCACGGAGCTCATGGAGGAGATCGTGCGGCGCCAACCGATGTTGAAGATCCTCGTCGTCTCCGGCATCGCCGATCAGGAGAGCGTGATGCGGGTGCTGCAGTTGGGCGCCGCCGGGTTCGTCCCGAAGTCGCTCGACACGGAGATGCTCGGCAACGCCATCGACTTCGTGCTGAAGGGCGGCGTCTTCATCCCCTCGATGCTCCTCGCGGAATCCCAGCGCGCGGGGTTCTTCTCGCGCACGGCCGCGCAGATGAAGTCCGCCGCGGCCGAGCCCGTGCACCTGACGGACCGGCAAAAGGACGTGCTGCTGCAGCTCGCCAAGGGCGCGCCCATCAAGCGCATCTGCCGCGATCTTGAACTCTCCGAGGGCACCGTGAAGACCCACGTTGCGGCGATCTACCGCGCCTTCGGCGCATCGAACCGCACGGAGGCGCTGCTCGCCGCCCGCCGCGCGGGGTTCGACATCGACCTTTGACGCCTCAGGCGTCCGCCTCGTCGGCCTCCAGGTCCTCCCGGGAGGCGGGCGACGAGCGCCGCAGCGCCGCCACGGGCGCCGTGCGCGCCGACGCTTCAGCGATCGCCGCTGAAAGCGCCGCCCCGGACGCAGGCTTCTGCAGAATCACGGGGAGCGCCACCGGCGCCCCGCCCTTTTCGCGCAGGCGCCGCCAGTCGGCTTCGATGAGGTCGGCGGCGACCGCCGTGAGGAGCACCGTCGGCACGGGGTGCTTCACGCCCGCTTCGAGAAGACCCGCCGCCATGAGGCCCGTCGGCGCGTCGGCCCCGAGGTTGTAGTCGGAAACGAGGATGAGGCCGCCCGTCTTCGCCGCGGACTCCTCCACCTGCTCGAGGAATTCGTCGCTCCAGCAGTCGGCCGCCACCACCTCGGCGCCCCAGGACGAGAGCTTCGCGGAGAGCGCCTCCTTCACGAAGGGGTTGTCCTCCAGGAGCGCCGCCGTTGCGCCGAGCTCCGCCGGCGCCGCGCCGCGGGGCTCCGCCCTTTCGAGGACCCTCACCTGCTCGGCCTCGGCGAGGTTGAGGACGAGCCGGAAGACGCTTCCGCGCCCGACGCGCGAGCCCACGGTGAGTTCAATGCCGAGCTGACGGCAGATGCCGCGCACGATCGAGAGCCCGAGCCCGTAGCCGTCGCCCGGGCGGCGCTTGCCTGCGGCGCCCCGGTAGAAGGTCTCGAAGATGCGGGTCTTCTCTTCGGCGGTGAGCCCGGGGCCGGCGTCGTAGACGCCGAGCGAGACGCGGGTGCGCCCGAGGCGGCGCGCCGCCACCACCACTTCGGCGCCGGGCTTCTCGGTGTAGCGCAGCGCATTGGTGATGAGGTTCTGCAGGGCGCGCTTCAACATCAGCCGGTCCGTCGTCACGGCGGCCGGAATCGGCCGCACGCGGAACCTGAGTCCCTTCTTGAGCGCGAGCGGTCCGTAGACGCGATCGATTTCGGCGAAGAGCTCCGGGATCGAAATCACCTCCGGGTGGAGCTCGAGACGCCCGAACTCCATGCGGGTCACTTCGAGCACCTGCTCGACGAGCGTCGAGATCGCGGCCGAGGCCTGTGCGATCTGCTCGATCACGGGGGCGGTCTGCGGCGTTGCGCGGCGCTTGAGGATGTCCAGGAAGATTCCCATCGCCTGGAGCGGCTGGCGCAAGTCGTGGTTCGCGGCGGCGAAGAACTGCGCGCGCCGCTCGCTCTCCTTCTGGGTCGCCCGCCGGGCGTTCTCCGAGCGGGTCACCTCGACCTTGAGGCGCTGCACGAGGCGCTGGTTTTGGTCGTCGGCGAGAATCGAGGTGAGCATCATCTCGTTCAACCTCCGGCCCGAATAGAGGATGAAGCCCGTCACGACGAGGAGGATGAGCGCCATGATCATCTGCGAGACGCCGTACTGGGCGGCGACCGACACCGTCACGGGCGCGAGCGAGAGGAGCGTGAAGGCCGTGAGCGAGGGCATCCAGCACGAGTAGACGGGCCAGCTCGCGAACGTGACGGCGACGATCACGGCGACCACCACCACCTGGTAGATGCCCGACTGCGGCACCATCAGGGCCGCGCCCGCCGCGCCCCAGATGAGGCCGGCGCTCGCCGCGAGGATCGTCCAGCGGCGGATCCAGAGCCGCACGCGCTCGACGCGCCGGCCGTCGCGCCAGAAGCTCCTCACGAAGGCGAGCGACACCCAGAGCTGCACGAGGCCGAAGGCGCCCCAAATGATGAGGGCCGGACGCGAGGCGCCCAAGGTCCAGAAGGCCGCGGCGATCCCCGCCATGCCGATCGTCTGCGCGGCGAGCGCGACGGGGTAGAGCTTCAGGGACGTGAGGAAGAGCTTCACGAGCGTGCGCGCGGTGATGCTCCTCGAGGCGGGCAGCGACAGAAAGGCCTTGAGGAACCTCAGCACCGGCGGGCGGGCGGCGGACGTCACTCGATCCCCCCGGGGAGAAGCGTCCACGTGAGCGCAGCGGCGCCCTCACGGAGCGAGAGCTGCGCGGGTACGCCCACGGGGAGCGTCGCCTTCACGGGCTCGTGCCCGAAGGGCAGACCCGCCGCCATCGGAATCGACGCGGGAAGGCGCGAGCGGATGAAGCTCAGCGCCGCGGCGAGCGTCTGGTCGCCCTCAAAGCGCACCGCGTCGTCGGCGTTCGAGAAGTCACCGAGGATCACCGCGCGCTGCCGCGCGAGAATCCCGGCTTCGAGGAGCGTGAGGAGCATCCGCTCGGCCTTGTAGGCGGGTTCGGCCACGTCCTCGAGGAAGAGGATGCCGCCCTCGTGCGCAGCTTCGGGCATCCACGGGGTGCCGACAAGCGACGCGACGAGGCAGAGGTTGCCGCCCCAGAGCGTGCCCGAAAAGTCGCCTTCCGGGACTGCGCCGAGCAATTCCGGCGCCGTCCGCCAGACGAGCGGGCCCGGGTCGCCGCCGAAGACCACGGAGAAGCGCTCGACCGTGAAGTCGGGCGCGTCGATGAAGGAGGTCGCCATCGGGCCCTGCCAGGAGGGCCGCCCGGTGCGGGCGAGAAGCGCGAGGTTGAAGGCCGTGAAGTCGGAGAACCCCACCATCGGGGTCGCGGCGCGCCCGAGCGCCTCCCAGTCGAGGAAGGGCAGAATCCGCGTCATGCCGTAGCCGCCGCGGAGCGCCATCACGAGGTCCGCGTCCGTCTGCGTGAGGGCCGTCATGAAGTCTTCGGCGCGCCGCTCGTCCGTGCCCGCGAAGCGCCCGGCCTGCTCAAAGCACCCGCCCGTCAGGGTCGGAATCATGCCGAGCGCCTCAATGGCGGCGACGGCCGCCTCGCGCCGGTCGTGGTTGATCCTTCCCTCCTTGGTGAGCACCTGGTACGACGGGGCGGGAATCACCACCCGGCGACCGGCGAAGCGGGCGATGAGCGTCTTTTTGTCTTCACTCACGGTCAATTCTCCTTTTCTCGAGCATCCGATGCGTTGACTTCCTCACTCCTCGGGCGCCGCTCGGCGAAGAACGCCCGCACGAGCGCCTCACCCTCAGCCGCCATCAGGCCGCCCTCGATCACCGGACGGTGGTTGACGCCGGGGAGGTCAAAAAGCCTCAGCGCTCCTTCGAGCGCGCCGCGGCGGGCGTCGCCCGCGCCGTAGACGATCCGCGCGCAGCGGGCTTCGGAAATCGCGCCCGCGCACATCGGACAAGGCTCGAGCGTCACGTAGAGAGTCGTGCCGGCAAGTCGGTGATTCTCCCTTACGGCGGCGGCGCGCCGGAGCGCGAGCACCTCGGCGTGGGCCGTGGGGTCGCCGAGCGCGAGGGTTTCGTTCCCCGCGCGGGCGATGATCCGCCCTTCGGCCGCGACGACGGCGCCCACGGGCACTTCGCCGCGCGCGGCGGCGGCGCGCGCCTCCTCGAGGGCCGCCGTCATGCAGCGGCGGTCGACCTCGGGGTCCGCGGCGACGCCCTTCGGGGCGTTCACCGTGCGGTTGCGCGTCTGCAGCGACGCCTTCATGCGCGCGCGCCTGAGCGCCAGAATCTCGCGCGCGGCCTCGAGGTCGTCCTCGAGGCGCTTTTCCGAGACGCCCGGGAGGGGCTCGATGGCCGCGGTCCAGCAGTCCCCGGCGGCTTCAAGAAACCCCGCATCGCGCACGGCGGTGAGGAGCTCCTGCGCAGAGGCCGCGAGCCAGTCGCCCGGGCCGGCGAGGAACCGTTCAAGATGAGCCGTCACCCGCTCTTGCGCGAGCCCCTCCCCGCGGGGAAGGCCCAGGGCCGCGGCGCCCGCGACGACGCGCAGGTCGGCGGGGTCGCGCTGCGCGAGGGAGGCGAGCGGGGAGCCGCGGCGGATGGAGAGCGCCGTGAAGCGCTCGATGTCGGCGATCGAATAGTCTCGGGGAATCCAGCTGTACATGGGGCGTTGAGTGGGAGCAATGCTCGGGGAACCGTTTCCGGCATTCTACGAACCTCGGGCGCCGTCGCGCCGCCCTTCTATACTCTCTTGCCGACTTCGCGGCGCCCACCCTTGAGAAGCGCGCCGCTCCACCGCTCTAGAAGGAGATTCCTCTTGCGCCGCACGCTTCTTTCCGTTCTGCTCTCTGCGCCCATCCTTCTCGGAGCCGGCGCGGCGGCGGCCGCCTCATCCTCCTCCGCCGCCCCTGCGGCGCTCGCCGACTGCCTCTACAAGAACACCGGCACGGCCGAGCGCACGGTCTTCCTGCAATGGGCCTACGTCACGCTCGGGAAGACCGACGCCGCCAAAGCCGTGGCGGCCATTCCCTCGGCCAAGACGAAGCAGGTGGAGACCCAGGCGCAGACGGCGCTCACCAAGGTGGTCTTGAAGAGCTGCCCCAAGGAGGCGGTGAACGTGCTGCTCGCCGACCCGAGAAACGGCCTGCAGACGACGTTGGTCGCGCTCGCCGAGAAGCTCGTCGCGGCCGAGATCGAGAAGCGCACGACGCCGATCCTCAACCTGACGATCACGGATCTGCTACGCCGTTGACGCCCTCCCGGCGCGGCCGATTGAGAGGGCCGGGCGGCCGAACCGCGCCGCCTCAGGGGGCTCCGCCCGCTCGGGGGGCGCAGTGCGCTCAGCGCGCAGCCTTCCCGGATTTCGAAGGTTTTGCGCTCTGCGCCTCAGTCCACTCGTCCCAGGCCTTCTGCATTTCGATCCAGGGCGCGGCGCCCGTGCCGAAGACCTGGCCGGCAACGGCCGCCATCGGGTCGGTCACGGGCGCTTCGCCCGCGAGCACGGCGTCGAGCTCGGCGGGCGTGAGGCCGAACCACTTCGCCGCGACGGCAAGGGGCGTGTCTTCGAGCACTTCAGCGAGGACCGCGCCCGGGTGATTGGGCGCCTGCGCACGGCCGCGGCCGGCCGCTCCCCGCGCGCCGCCGCGGGATCCCTTCGAGCGGTTTGCGCCCGCCATCACTGCGCCCCCGTGAGGATCGCCTCGACGTCGTCGGCGGCGAGGGGCTTCAAGTGCCCCACCGGCCCCTTGCGGCAGCAGTGGCGCGCGAGCGCTTCAATCGGGCAGTCCACGGCGCCCAGGGTCGCCATCGTGGTGGGCATGCCGAGGGTCTGCAGCCACCCGGTGAACTTCGCGATGCCGAGCGCGATCGTCGCGGCGTCCTCCACCTGGGGTTCAACCTCCATCACGCGCACGGCGAAGTCCACGAAGCGCTTGGGCGCGAAGTGCGACACGTAGCGCATCCAGGACGGAATCACCACTGCGAGGCCGCAGCCGTGGACGATGTGTTCGTTCCAACCCGAGATCTCATGCTCGATCGCGTGGCAGGCCCAGTCCTCCTCGCGCCCGAGACCGAAGCAGCCGCTGTGCGCGAACGTGCCGGCGAGGCCGATCTGGCACCAGGCGTCGTAGTCGGAGGGGTCGGAGAGGACCTTCGGCCCGAAGGCGATGATGGTGCGCATCGCCGCTTCGGCCTGGTGGTCCGTGTAGTCGGTCGCCGTCGTGTTCGTGAAGTAGCGCTCGAGGATGTGCGACAGCATGTCGGTGACGCCCGCGCCGATCTGCATCGCCGGCAGGGTCGAGAAGCGCGCCGGGTTGATGAACGCGGCCTTCGGGCGGATCGCCTCGGAGCCGATGCCCGCCTTCGTGCCGTGGTGCGTGATCACGGCGCGGATCGACTGCTCGGAGCCAGCGGCCGGAATCGTGAGGACGGCGAAGACGGGGAGCGCCTTCTCAACCGTCGCGCGCCCTTCGAAGAAGTCCCAACAGTCGCCCTCGTACTCGAGGCCCGCCGCCACGGCCTTCGCGGTGTCGATCACCGAGCCGCCGCCCACGGCGACCACGGCCTTCACGCCCTGATCGCGCACCCAGTCGATCGTCTCGCGCACGAATCCCATGCGCGGGTTGGGCTGCACGCCGCCCATTTCGATCACGCAGAAGCCCGACTCCTCGAGGCTCTTCTCGACCGCATCGAGAATGCCGGTGCGGCGCGCGGAGCCGCCGCCGAAGAGAACGAGCACCTTGGCGGGTCGCCCGAGAATGCCGAGGGCGGTTTCACCCACCTTGAGTTCGGCGTCGCGGCCGAAGACGAGGCGTGTCGGATTGCAGTAGGAGAAGTTGAGCATGAGGCGGTGCCTCCTCGAAGGTTGAGTTGAGCTTCCAATGAGCTTCCCTTGTCGCCGGCGCGGCTCCTTGGGAGCTGAGACGCGCGCTCTAAGGCGGAGGCCCGTGACTAAAGTTTATCGGCGCCGCGCGCCAGACGGCGGCGGCTTGCGTCGAAGAGGCAGACCGCGGCGGCCGCGGCGACGTTGAGGGACTCCACGCCCGGGACGATCGGAATCCAGTAGCGCTCGTCGGCGGCGGTGAGGGCCTCCTTGGAGAGCCCCGGCCCCTCCGCGCCCATCATCCAGCAGACGGGTCCGCGGGCGGTGTAGTCCGGTGCGGTGAAGAGGTTCTCGCCCCCGCGGGCGTCCGCGGCGAGAAGCCGCCCCGCATACGCCTCGCGGAAGCGCCGCACGGAGCACCCTTCGATCAGGTTCACCGTGAAGTGCGCGCCCATGCCGGCGCGCAGCACGCGCGGCGTCCAGAGTCCGACGGTGCCCGGGCTCGCAACCACGGTCTTCACGCCCGAGGCGGCCGCGGTGCGGATGAGCGTTCCGGCGTTCCCCGCGTCCTGCACGCCGTCGAGGTAGAGCGCGTCCGTGCGCCCCCAGAGCTCGGGGTCGGGCGCGTCGGGCAGCGCGATCTCGCACATCACGCCCACGCCGTTCTCAACGGGCGAAACGGCGTCGTAGAGGCGCTTCGTGAGGAGAAAGGAGCACGCGTTCTTGGCGCCGGCCAGCCGGTCGGCGAGCGCCTGCGCCTCGTTCGTCGCGGCGCCCGAGCAAAGGATGACCGCATGCACCTTCACTTCCGGGTGCTCGAGCACGACCTGCAGCAGATGAATGCCTTCGAGGAGCGCGGAGCCTTCGCGTCGGATGCTCCGCGGGTCGTTGGCAAGCTTCTTCCAGCGCTTCACGCGCGGATTCGCTTCGCTTTCGATGTAGAGATGACTCACGGGAGGAGTTCCTGATGGGGTTGGCGGGCGCCGGCCCGCCCGCCGCCTGCTGCGGCCGGGCGCTCCGGGCGCCTTTTGAATTGCGTGAAGATTATTGATTTTCACGCGCCTGCGCAATCATCGTCTTCACGGGCTCGAAGCTCCTGCGGTGGTGGGGCGAGGGCCCGAGGCGGCGAAGGGCCTCCAGGTGCGCGGCGGTGCCGTAGCCCGCGTGGACCGCGAACCCGTAGCCCGGGCACTCGCGGTCGAGCTCGGCCATCAGATGGTCTCGGGCGGTCTTGGCGAGGATCGAGGCGGCGGAGATCGCCGGAATGAGGGCGTCGCCCTTCACCACGGTCTCGAAAGGGGCCGCGAGGTGGTGCGGCGCCCGGTTGCCGTCGATCAGAATGAGTTCGGGCGCGGTGGCGAGGCCCGCGAGCGCCCGCTCCATCGCGAGGAAGGTCGCTTCGAGGATGTTCACGCGGTCGATCTCTTCGACCGAGGCCCAGCCGACGCCCCAGGCGAGCGCGCGCTCGCGGATCATGGGCGCCAAGGCCTCGCGCTTCTTCGCCGAAAGCTTCTTGGAGTCGTTCAACCCCTCGATCGGGCGCTTGGGGTCGAGGATCACCGCCGCGGCGCAGACGGGGCCGGCGAGCGGCCCGCGGCCGGCTTCGTCCACCCCGGCCGTGAGGCGCGGCAGCCCCTCGAGGCCGCCCGCGAGAAAGAGGCTCCCGGCGAAGACTTCGGCGGGATCGGGGGCGGTGGACTTGCGGCGGGCCATGGCGGGTTAAGCGGGTGCGGAGAAAAAAAGAAAAGCCGGACGCGGCGCGTCCGGCGCGATGCGCCTTCAGGCGAAAGGAGGTCAGTTCCAGCGGCGCAGCGCGTGGGATTCGAGCACGTCGGCGACGAGCTTGGACGTGTCGGCCTTGAGGAGCTCGTGGAGCTTCGTGAAGCGCTCGACCAATTCGCGGCGCTTCGCGTCGTTCTCAAGCGCGTCCTGCAGCGCCCAGGAGATCTGGTCCGCGCAGCAGTAGTACTGCAGGAACTCCGGCACGACGTTCTCGCCCATCAGAATGTTGGGGAGCGACACGTGGCGGATGAGGGCCTTCTTCTGCATGATCATGCCCGTGAGCGCGGGCATGCTGTAGCCCACCACCATGGGCTTCTTGTAGAGCGCCGTCTCCAGGGTGGCCGTGCCGGAGGCGACGAGCACGGCGTCGGCCGCCTCGATCATGCGGTGGCTCTCGCCGATGCGCACGATCATGCGCTGCGCGAGGCGGGCGTACTGACCGGCGATGAAGATGATCCGCTCGCGGGCCTGTTCGTCCGCGGCCGGAATGAGGACGTGCATGTCGCCCCAGCGGTGCAGGAGCTTCTCGACCGCACCGAAGAAGGCCGCAGCGCACCCCTTCACCTCGTCGAGGCGGGAGCCCGGCATCACGGTCACCACCGGGAGCGTGTCCTCGGTGAGGCCGTAGTCGCGGCGGGCGCCCTCGGTGTCGGGCACCATCGGGATCACCGAGGCGAGCGGGTGGCCGACGTAGGTCGCCTCAATGCCCGCACGGCGGTAGATCTCCTGCTCGAAGGGGAAGACGAGGAGCATGTGGTCGACCGAGCGGCGGATCGCGTGGATGCGCTCGGGGCGCCAGGCCCAGATCGCGGGGCTCACGTAGTGCACGGTGGGCACGCCGCGGCGGCGCAGCTGCTGCTCGACGCCGAGGTTGAAGTCCGGCGCATCGACGCCCACGAAGATGCGCGGGTTCAAGGCGGCGATCGAGCGGACGAGCTCGTTTCTCAGACGCACGAGGCGCGGCAGGTGCGTGAGCACCTCGACGTAGCCGCGCACGGAGAGTTCACGGATGTCATGCCAGGCGTGAAAGCCCGCCGCGCGCATGCGCGCGCCGCCCACGCCGTACTGCGGGGCGCCCTCGAAGCGCTTCTCCACCTCGGGGAGCGCAAGGCTCGCGATGTAGTCGCCGCTCGCTTCGCCGGCAAGCCAGGCGATGCCGTTGGTTTCAGAGGTCGGTTGCGGACGATGGGTGCCCATGATGTTGCTCTCCAGCGTTTCTTGTCTTTCGTCGTCCCGCCCTGCGGGGCGGGACGGGGGTCTGAGGCTTGGTCGTGCGCGTCCCGGGTCAGCGGATCACACCGCGCGGGCTCGTCGTGACGAAGCCCACGAAGACGTCGAGCACGTGCGCGGCGCCGGGGAAGTCGACCTTGAGCGCCTCAATCTTCTCCGCGGCCTCCTTCACCGTGAGGTTCTCGCGGTAGAAGTGCCCGTAGGCCTTCCTCAGCGCCCGGATCTGCTCGTCGGTATACCCGGAGCGCCGCAGACCCACGAGATTGAGTCCCGCGACCTTGCAGGGGTTGAGGTGGCAGATCACGTAGGGCGGCACGTCCTGCAGCACGCCCGAGGCGCCGCCCACCATCGCGTGTTCGCCGATGCGAACGAACTGGTGCACGGCGGCCTGACCGCCCAAGATGGCGAAGTCGCCGACGGTGACGTGGCCCGCGAGGGCGACGTTGTTGGCGAGGATCACGTCGTTGCCCACGCGGCAGTCATGCGCGACGTGCGCGTTCGCCATGAAGAGGTTGCGGCTGCCGACGCGCGTGATTCCCTCGTCCTGCGTCGTGCCGATCGACATCGTGCAGTTTTCGCGGATCACGTTGTCGTCACCCACGATGAGCGCGGTGTCTTCGCCGCGGTACTTCTTGTCCTGCGGATCGCAGCCGATCGAGGCGCCCGCGTAGACCACGTTGCGGCAGCCGATCTCGGTGCGCCCTTCGACGACCACGTGGCTGCGCAGCACCGTGCCCGCGCCGATCTTCACCTTCGGTCCGATGAGACAGAAGGGACCGACCACGACGTCCTCGGCGAGGACCGCTTCGGGCGCCACGACGGCGCTCGGATGAATCTGAGGCATGCTGAAATCTTCCTGTTTGGCGCTCCTCCGGGGGGAAGAACGGCGGCGCAAGGCGCGCGCCGTCCCGCCTGCAGAGCGCCTGAGGTGGGTTCGGAGCGGCCGGCGGGCCCGCAGGCGCCTCCTTCACGCTCCTTCCGGCATTCTCTCAGCCGGATCTTCCTCACGGCTTAAATGAGCGGAAGGACGTGGTGGGCGCGCAGGCCGAATCCCGGGACGTGCGGCATCCCTCCTGCACGCCCCGCCGACCGGTGCAGCAGGGATTATACGGGCCGCCCGCAGGCCGAAGACATCCCGCCCAAAGGCTCACGGGCGCCTTGAGGCGCCGCCCCGGGGGGAAAGCGGACGGGGGAAGCCGGCGGAAAAAGCGGACGGAAAAAGGCGGCGCTCCGGAGGGGCCACTTCAAAGAAGTGGCGCCGCCGGATCCGCCGCCTTCCTGGAGGGCCCCCCGTGCAAAGAGGTCCCGGGGCGCGCCGAAGGGGACGCCGCCTACTGCGCCTTCGCGCCTTCGGGCGCGGGACGGTAGGCGCACATCATGTCGGCCGAGGCGACCACCTTGCCGTCCACGCGGGCGACGGCTTCGAAGATTCCCATGCCGAGCTTGGCCTTGATGAACTTCCCCTCGATCACGAGCTGGTCGCCGGGCTGCACGACCCGCTTGAAGCGGGCGTTGTCGATGCCGGCGAAGTAGAAGAGGCACTTCTTGCGGTCCACTTCCGCGGGCAGGCGCGCGAGCGCAATGATGGCGCAGGCCTGCGCCATCGCCTCGATGATGAGCACGCCCGGCATGACCGGAGCCTGCGGGAAGTGGCCGGTGAACTGCGGCTCGTTCATGGTGACGTTCTTGATCGCCACCACGCGGTCGAGCTCGTCGGAGAGCTCAACGACGCGGTCGATCAGGAGGAACGGGTACCGGTGCGGCAGCTGCTCCATGATGTCGAGGATGTTGAGGCTCTTCGGCATTTCTCTGAATTTCTCGCTTCTAGGGGTTCAAGGGGGCGGGCGAGCCCGTGGTGCGCCCGCCTCCCTGCGGGGGAGTCCGGGCGCGGGGTGGATTGTCGCGCTTTTTACTGCGCTTCGGCTTCTCCCGAACGGATTAGCGCCCGGAGTTCGGCGACCTCCTTCTCGAGGCGCTTGAGCTCCCTGCGCATTTCCGGCAGACGCGCGGTGATGCCCGCGGCCATCGTGAACTCGCGCTTCGAGAGCGCCGGGAAGAAGCCCATGAGCTGCGTGGGCTCCTTGCCCCAGCCCGTGACGGCGGTCGCCGGACCCACGCCCGAGCCCGAGGGGATCTCGATGTGGCCGTTGATCATCGCCGCGCCCCCGATCATCACGTGGTCGCCGACCTTCGTCGAACCGGCGATGCCGACGCACGAGGCCATCACGCAGTGGCGGCCGATGCGGTCGTTGTGGCCGATCTGAATTTGGTTGTCGAGCTTGGTGCCCTCGCCGATCACCGTGTCTTCGAGCGCGCCGCGGTCCACCGTCGTGTTGGCGCCGATCTCGACGTCGTCGCCGAGAATCGTGCGGCCGCGCTGGGGGATCTTCACCCATTCGCCGCGGAAGGGCGCGAAGCCGAAGCCGTCGCCGCCCAGAACCGCGCCCGACTGGATGCAGCCGCCCGCGCCCACGACCGTGCCTTCATAGAGGACGGCGTTGGGGTAGATCACCGTGTCGGCGCCGACCGTGCAGTTTTCGCCCACGACGACGCCCGAGGAGATGAGGGCGCGCGGACCGATCTTGGCGCCCCTGCGCACCACGGCGAAGACGTCCACGCAAGCGCTCGGGTCCACCTCGGCGCCCTCTTCGACGTAGGCGCGCGGGTGAATGCCCGGCGTGCGCTTCACGGGGTAGAAGATCTGCGAGGCGAAGGCGAAGAACGCGTACGGATCGTCGCAGAAGAGAATCGTGCGCTCGGGCAGCTTGTCGCCGAAGATCGCGGCGGCGTCCTTTTCGCGGAGCACCAGCGCGCCCGCGCGGCTCTTCACCATCGCCTCGGCGTACTTCGGGTCCGTGAGGAAGCTCAGGTCGCCTTCGCCCGCCGCCTCGGGCGGCATGAAGCGCGACACGGTCGGGTCGCCGCCCGAAATGCGCATCGTGAGGCGCCCCTTGGCGCTGACGTTCACGGCTTCAACGAGCTTGGAGAGCGCGGTCGGCTGAGTCATTCTTCGTTTTTCCTTCAGTATTCAATGTGTTTTTTCGCGCCGCCCGCGATTGAATGGACGGCGGCGGTGAGGGAGCGGTCGGACGCAGGCGCAGGCGGGCTCACTTCTTCTTCGAGGCCGTCGCGTCCGCAAGGCCGCGGTCGAGCTCCTCGATCACGCGGCTCGTGAGGTCCACGCGGCTGCTCGCGAAGAAGTACTCGTAGAGCACGAGGTCGAACTGCTCCTTCTTGGCGAGGTCCTGCACGACGCGCCCGGCGCGGTTCTGCAGCAGCAGCACCTCTTCATTGCGGCGCTGGTTGAACTCCTCCCTCGCCTCGCGGCTGCGGCGGGTCACGTCGCGCTCCATTTCGGCAAGGGACCGCCGCTCCTCGACGCGTTCGGTCTCGCTCATCGCGGCGGCGTCCTTCTCGAAGCGCTCGAGCCGGGCCTTGAAGCGGCGGCTGATCCCCTCGATCTCCTCCTGACGGCGCTGGCCTTCGGCGTTGAGGCGGTTGCTCGCTTCGACCGCGATCTTCGACTCGCGCAGGATGCGCTCCATGTTGACGACGCCGATCTTGAGGTCGGCGGAAAGCGCGGGGGCCGACGCAGCGGCAAGGGCGGCGGTGACGGCGAAAAGGGCGAGCGTGGCGCGCAGCGGGCGCATGATGGGTTCCTCTTTTCAGGAGCGGCGTGGAGGCCGGGCGCCGGAGGTTGGCTCCGGAGGACGGACGGCGCGTCCTCCCCGGACGGGCGGACGCAGGGATGATTCTAGCAATGCCGCCCGGCCCTGCCGACCTCCGGCCCCCTGGAGACGCCGCGGGCCGGAAGCGCGCCCTTCTCTTCTGAAGAGCCCGCTTCCGGCCCGGGTCCCGTCCGCCGCTCCCCGCGCCCGGAATCGGGCGGCGGACGGGGCGGCGGAGCGTCGAATCAGCGGCGGATCAATCTCCGCCTCAGGCCTTGTGCTTCGTGAGGCCCGGCTCCACCTCGTTCTTTATGCCGACGAGGGCGAGCGTCGTGAGGATCGCCAGCTGCGGGCCCTTCTGCATGTCGGTCGAGTCGAAGTACTCCTTGAGCGAATGCTCGTTGTGGGTTTCGCCGCCTGTGCCGATGCACACCGACGGGATGCCGATCGAGAGGGGCTTGTTGACGTCCGTGGAGGACGGACGGCACTGGCGCACTTCGAGGCCCATCAGCTTCATCGCGCAGAGCGCGGCCTGGATGGCGGGCGAGTCGTCGGGCTGCATGCCCGCGGGCCGGTTGCCGATCTGCGTCTTGACGAGCTTCAACTGATGATCGGCGTCGGCGAGGGGCCAACGGGCGTTTTCGAGTTCGACACCCTTTTCGAAGGCGGCGAGCACACGGCGCTCAAGGTCCTCGAGCTCCTGGAGGTTCACCGAACGCATGTCCACGTCCACCTCGCAGCGCGCGGCGATGGAGTTGACGGTCGTGCCGCCCTTGATCGTGCCGATCGTGAAGGTGGTCTTCGGGTCCGCGGGCGGATCGAAGTCGGCGATGATGTTGCCGGCGCGGCACATCGCGTGGATCGCGGACGGGACCTTGGCGTAGTCGAGGTAGGAGTGGCCGCCCTGACCCTCGATCGCGATGCGCCAGCGGTGCGCGCCCGTAGCGCCGTGCTGCACCGTGTAGACGTCGGCCATGTCGAGCGCGAGGCAGCCGTCGATTTCGCGCGAACCGTCAAAGAGTGCCTTGGAACCCTTGATGTCGCCGTTGCCTTCTTCGCCGACGGTGCCGACGAAGAGGATGTCGCCGACCGTTTCGATGCCGGCGCGGTTCAGGGCGCGCAGGACCTGGAGCATCGAGCGCAGGCCCGAGGCGTTATCGCCGATGCCCGGACCGCGGTAGATCGGACCCTCCTTCGTCACCTTGAGGTTCGTGCCGGCCGGGAAGACCGTGTCGAGGTGCGCGCAGATCGCGAGCACCGGGCCCGCGCCCGTGCCGGGGCGGCGGCCGACCACGTTGCCGGAGGGATCCATCACGACGTCGGTGAGGCCGTACTCGCGCAGAAGCGCGAGCACCGCCTCGCCACGGACCTTCTCGGCGAAGGTGGGCGACTCGATCTCGGAGATGCGGACCTGCTCGGCCATCGCGCGCTCCACTTCCTCGACGCACACTTGAAGCGCCTCGGCGACCCGGGGCTTCAGGGCGAGCGTCTCGACGCGCTCGAGCATCTTCGGTTCAAGTTCAGGCACATGATCAGCCATCGTGAGTTCTCCTCGAAGGGACGTTTTGGAGGTGCGGACGGCCGGCGGGATCCCGAGGAGCCCGCCGCGTCTGCAGTCGTGAATTCAACCGTACGCCCGGCGCTCTGGAGGCGGCCGGTACGGCGCGGCGCACGGGGATCATAGCGCCACTAAGCACTTTGCATTAGGCGGGAAATTCCCATGGGCGCGCGGGCCCGGCTCGCCCCCGCCTTTCAGGCCTCATTAAGGGGGCTCTGCCAGTCTTTTCGCCGAAATGGGCCCGCAAAGCCCATAGAAAGAGAACCACCGGAGACCCCAAATTGACGAAGCCCCTCACCCTGCGCCGCTCCTTCGGCGCCGCCGCGCTCCTAGCCGCCGCGGCCGCCTGCGTCCCGCTCACGGCGTCCGCCGCCGCGCCGCTCAAGCCCGGCGTCTACATCGAGACCGTGAGCGGCCATGCGGGCTTCATCAAGGTCGAGGTGAAGCTCTCGGCCGACCGCATCGAGTCGGTGAGGATTCTCGAAGGCAATGAGACGCCCTACATCGTGGACGAGCCCGTCGCGAAGGTGATCAAGGAGGTGCTCGAAGGCCAGACCCTCACGGTGGACACCGTTTCAGGCGCCACCCGCACGACGGCCGCGGTGCTGCGCGCCGTGGGCGAGGCGATCGAGGCGGCGGGTGGAGCCGCGGCCGAATGGACGCCCGAGCGCGTCGTGGTGGACCCCGCCGCGCTTCCCCTGAAGGACGCGCCTGCGGCGGACGTCCTCGTCGTGGGCGCGGGCGCGTCGGGGCTTGCCGCCGCCGCT
>CAJKCQ010000045.1 GCA_905198475.1 uncultured Sutterella sp.
GCCGCTCGGACTCAGACGCCGGAATCGGCTCTGACGCCGCCTGAAAAGGACTGACCCCGGCGACGCTCAACAGGCGCTCGGAAGGAAATATTCAGCTCCGCCCCGAGCGCCGAGTGTACCCGTCTGAGAGAAATTCACGTTATGGACACTTCTCATCGCACTGAAGAAGCCCTCCTCATCGAGAAGCTTGGGCCGCCCTGCATGACCTTCCGGGTGATCTCCTCGGCGATCGGATCATGGGGATCGATGGGATCATTGGTCTTGCGACGCTTGCGCGGGGTTGCGGGAGTATGGGAAGCGGTGGCCATGGTTCTGTAGTCCTAAGGTGGACGCCGGCAGGGACGTCGTATTATCCCCGACATAAATTACTTTACAGTCTTTGACTACCTCTTCACGGCATCAACTCTCAGGATTCAGGTTAGGGTTCCCCGGGATCTTCGATTCGGCTGAGAATGTGGCCAAACTTCTGTCAGGTTCTCACCTGGTAGAGACGCTCAAGAAATGACGGACCGGCTGGCTATACAGCCAGCCGGTCCGAGATTCTGGGATGAAAAAGAGCGTGTTTCCTTTTGGGGGAACGGCTACTTCATGTCGAAGGCCTTCTGGACGTTGATCGGCATGGCCTGATAGCCGAGCGAGCTCTTGATGCGGATTTCAACCGCGGGCTCCTTCTCGCCCCACTTGAACTCGTCGATCACCGGATGCGGCGCGACCGTGTTGAACTGACGCAGATCGAGGCTCGCCGTGGCGGAGTAGACCATCACGGAGTCCTTGTCGGTCTGGTATTCGACGAGCGAGGTGACGGGGCTGAACCAGTCGTGGCCGCGTTCCTTGCCGTACTCCCAGATCTGCTGGACGGTCATCTTCTTCTGGTCGATCTTGTAGATCACGGCGCGTGAGTACTTCATGTCGGGCAGCGGGGGCTGCTCGAGCGCACGGCCGTCGCCGTTGTCGAAGGCCGACAGATAGAAGACGTCGGCGTTGGACTTCGAGTCGATGCGCCAGCCGGTGTGCTGCGTCCAGGTCCAGTCGAAGTCGCCCTCGCAGCGGTTTTCGGAGCACTTGATGGGCTTGCCGTCCTTGTCGACCGGGGTGAGGACCTTCTTGGCGAGGTCGCCCTTCCAGCCCGTCGGCGTGGCGAGAATCCACTTCACCTTCTTGTCGCGGCCGATCTTGATGACGGCGGACTGATGGCGCGAGCTGATCACGATCGAGTCGTCGGTCGGGTCGTAGTCGACGGAGTTGACGTGCGCCCAGTTGCGGCCCGGGCCCACGCCGGCGATGTCGCCGAACTTGTCGTTCTTGTCCATGGCGGCGAGTTCTTCAGCCGACAGGGTCTTGCCCGACTGCGTGGCGTCGAGGTTGAGGCACACCGCGCCCTGGTCGAGCGTCTTGATCACGACGTCGCGGTACGGGTCGAGAATGTCGAAGAGGCGGAATTCGTCGACCACGTTGCCGTTGGCGTCCACTTCGGCGATCACGTCGCGCACGGTGTGCACGCGCTTGCCGTCGGGACGACGGTAGTCCGAAGAGGAGACGCGCAGGAACAGGTGCCCGTTCTGGGCCGGATCAAGGGCGTGCGAGAAGTCGGCGTACCCCGTCGGGAGACGGCGGTTGAAGACTTCGCGGCCCATGATGTCGTACTTCGCATAGCGCTGGCCGTAGCCGAACGTGAGGAAGCCGTCCTTGCCCTGATGGAAGCCCATCATGATGCCGGAGTTGTAGATCGTCTCAGGATCGTAGATGGGGTCGACGAACATGTACCAGCGGACTTCGCCCTTCGTGTCGATCACGGCGTTCTGCGGGTAGTAGTTCCATTCGAGCGCGCCGCCCGTGGGGTTGTTCCACACGACGCGGGCCTGCTTCGGAGCGGTCGAGAGGAAGTTGTTGATCAGGTAGAGGCGGTCGTTGAAGGCCGGGTCGACCTTGACAACTTCCGTCTCGAACATGTTGTGGTGCTGTGCCATCGAGCCATTCACCGGCGTGAAGACGGCCGGGGCGTACATGCGGTACTGCTCGTTCTTGACGCGGGTCTCCTTGCCGTTGTCGATGTAGGTGTAGCTCACCTCGACGGTGTTGTTGTAGTCGGGGTAGAGCCCCCAGACCGGGATGCCCGCATAGGTGCGCAGCGCCGTGTCGGAAACCTTGTACTTGATCTCCTGGCCGTCCTTCTTCGGGACGATGCGGACCGTGGCGTCCTTCAGAACATAGCCGCCGTTCTTGATCACAGCTGTAAGCGGAGCGATCTTGTACGGATTGTTGACGATTTCGCCGAGCTTGCCCGGAGCGACGTAGTGCACGGCGGGACCGCTGCCGCCGCCGGCAGCGAGGGCGGCGCCCGAGAAGGCGAGGCCGAAGCCGGCGGCGAGGGAGACGGCGACGGCGACGGGGGTGAGGCGGGTGCGGAAGGACATGGGGGATACTCCTTGATGGAATCGTCCGCCCCTTGATCTGCCGGGACGGAACGCTTCGCTGCGGCACCGAAGCGGCGCGGCAGGAGCTCCATACCGTTCGAGGGGGGAATTCACCGGGAAAGACTAAGCATTACGGTTTAGCGGTGCTATTCTCAACTACCCCTCTGAAACAGCATTGATCTGGAAAACCGGAATTCCAAATAATGAAAAACGCGCTCGACCGGGACGCCCTCATCTTCCTGAAGACCCTCTGCGACACGCAGAACCTTGTGAATGCCGCAAATCAACTCGGGCTCTCGCCCGCGACGGCCTCGCGGCTTTTGGGAAAGCTCCGCGAAGCCTTCGACGACGAACTCTTCACGCGCTCCTCCGGAGGTCTCGCGCCTACGTGGCGCATGGCGGAGCTCCTCCCGCAGGTGCGCACCGTGCTCGACGACTATGAGCGTCTCCTTGAAGTGAGCGCCTTCGATCCGAAGACGCTTGAGCGCGTGTTCCACATCGGCTGCGTGGACCACGGGGTGGTCTTCCTCGCGCCCGCCGTCGCCCGCGTCGCCTCCGCCGCAGCGGGCGTCATGATTGAGATGTCCGAAATCACGAACGAGTGGCCCGTGCAGCTGCGCACCGGCGAGCTCGACGCCGTGATCAGCCCGATGGAGAGCGTGCCGCCGGGCTTCCACTACCTGAAGCTGCGCGAGCGGAGTTGCTCGGCGCGGCTCGTCTGCCGCCCAGGGCACCCGCTCCTCGCGCGCGCCGCGCAAAAGGGCGGCGTCACCTTTGAGGAGGCGCTCTCCTGCGGGTTCGTCGAGATCACCTGGCGGCCGACGAACTACTTCCGCCTCGCGAAGTCCCGCGAGGAGGAGGCCTTCGCGGCCCGCCGCGTCATCGTGAAGACGCCCTATTTCATGGGGGCGGCGAAGATCGTGAGCGAGAGCGACCTGCTACTGCCGCTCTCGAACCTTCTCGCGGACTGGTGCATCGAGCAGGGGTTCCTCGCCGACCTCCCGGTGATTGGCCACCCGCCGTTCTTCAACGACTTCGAGCCGAAGCTCATCTGGCACGACAGGAGCCACCTCGACCCCGCGATGCAGTGGCTGCGTGGGATGATCCTCTCGGCCGTGCGCGACGAGGAGAAGAAGGAGGCCGAAGAGCGGACGGGCGGCTGAAGCGTCGTTCCCTACCGGGGCGTCCCGGAGCAGGGCAGGCCGCGTACCACATAAGAAGTGCGCCGCCAGGGAGAAGAACTCTCGGGCGCCGCTCGGTCTATTCAATTGACGCACTCCCCGCCCTGAAGGACGGGGCTTGCGCGAGGCCTATCTTTTGGTCAGAGGGTCATTTGACCTTCACCCACTCCATCGTGAAGCGGTTGTCGGGGCGGTGCACGACCTCGACGTTCTGCTTCATCGCCCAGGCGATCATGAGTTCATGAACCGGGATGTGGAGGAGGTTGGCGCGTTCGATCTGCAGCGCCTCGGTGATGAACGTCGTGCGCTTGACGGGATCCTCTTCGGCCTTGATCTTCGCCTGAGCCTCATCCATGGCGGCGAGCGACGCGCGGCCGATGTTGGCGATGCCGTCGCCCGTCTTCGGGTTGAAGGTGGCCGAGAGCGACTGCAGCGAATAGAAGCCGTCGAAGGTGGGGGCGCCCCAGCCGACGAGGCCCGCGGACGTGTCGAACGAGAGCACCTTCGGGAAGTACTTCGCGCGCGGCATCGAGTTCACGGCGACTTTGACGCCGATGCGGCCCCACTGCGAGGCGAGCGCCTTGCAGGTCGCCTCGTCGTTGGTCCAGCGGTTGTTCGGGCAGTCGAGCGTGAAGCCGAAGCCCTGCGGATAGCCCGCCTCGGCGAGGAGCTTCTTCGCCTTCTCAACGTCGGGCTTCGGGGGTTCGGCGACGTCCTTGGACCAGCCGTTCACGATCGAGGTGACGATCGTGCCCGTTGGGTTGGAGAGCCCGCGCATCACGCCGCGCTTGATGCCGTCGCGGTTGACGGAGATGAAGAGCGCTTCGCGCACGCGCTGATCCTTGAAGGGGTTCTTCGCAAGGGGCTTGCCAGCGGCGTCGCGCACGTAGGGCGAGGCGTCGCGGTATTCGTCAAGCGCCACCATCAGCGTGCGGTTCTCCGGCCCCTCGGTCACCTTGACGCCGGGGGACTTCCTCAGGCGCTGCAGGTCCTGCGCGGCCGGGTCGATCACGAAGTCGACCTCGCCCGAGAGGAGCGCGGCGGTGCGGGTCGCGGCCGAGGCGATCGGCCGGAAGACCGCCCTTTCGACGTTGCCCGCGCGGTTCTTCTCATCCCACCAGTCGTGGTTGGCGGTAAAGACGGTCTTCACGTCCTCCTCGCGCGTCGTGAGCCGGAAGGGACCCGTGCCGTTGGCGTGGCGCGCCGCATAGGACTCCTCCTTGGCGACGTAGTCCTGCGGCTCGAGGGCGCCGTGCGCCTTCGCCCAGGATTCGCTCATGATCTTGAGGTCCACGATCTGATTGAGGATCACGGGCGAACCCGTGGTCGTGCGGATGAGGACCTGGTCGGCGCCCGCGGCCTCGGCCTTCACGATGCCGGTCGTGAAGCTCTTGAACTGGCTGCGGGGATTGAGCGCGCGGTTGATTGAGAAGACCACGTCGCCGGGGGTGAGCGTTTCGCCCTCATGGAACTTCACGCCCTTGCGGATCGTGAAGAGGAACCCTTCGGGCACGCGCTTCCAGTCGGTCGCGAGCGAGGGCTCGATCCGGCGGTCGGGCGAGTAGCGCACGAGCCCTTCGTAGACCGCGGAGAGCGCGGTGATGTTGAGGTTTTCGTTTTGGGCGTGGATGTCGAAGGTGAGGATGTCGCCCGCGCTCGACCAGTTGAGCGTGGCGGCGTCGGCGCACGCGGCGAAGACGAGCGGCAGGGCGGCGGCGGCCGCCGTGAGTTGAAGGCGAAGCTTGCGGTTCATTGAAATGGCCTCCACGAAGTGGTTTATGCGGGAGCGCACCGCTCAATGTCTTACGGTTCTCCAGGATGGTCTCCCGATTCTGCCGCGGAGCGCGGCCCCGGTGGCCGCCCGAATTTAGGGTGAACGCCTCATGTTCTGCACGGATGCCGCAAGGGGACGTGCGAAATAAGGATCGGCCCGAGGATGAAAAAGCCCGAAAGGGCGGAGGCGGCCCGGTGGGCGAAATCCCGCCGGGCCATTCGCGAAGGGCAGTATTTGCTGAAGATGCGGGCGATTTCCTTCGGGTCGCTCGGTCTTCGTGAGCGCAAGTTGCAGGAGGAGCCGCGACTTCGCCGGGTTGAGGTTCCAGACCTTAACAGGCGGTTCGGACGCACGCGATGGGTGCTTCCCATCTGAAGGAAATCCCTCGGAGCTGCGGGACGGTCGCGGAATTCTCCACAAGAAACAAAAGGGTTGCGGCTGAAAAGCAAAAGCCCGCGAGGTCCGGGGGAGGGACTGTGCGCGGGCTTTTCCTCATGTGCTCCGCCCGGGGAGTCGAAGGCGGCCGGGCGGCGGAGAGGGAGGCTGCCGGGAGATCAGGGGAGTTCCGGGTCGGAGCGAACGCCGAACCACTTCTCGTGGAGCTTGTCGAACGTGCCGTCGGCCTTGAGGTCCTTCAGGGCCTTGTCGACCTCAGCCTTGAGGGCGGGATTGTTCTTCGCGAAGACCATCGCGAAGAGGTCGGCCGTGGCGATCGGCTTCAGGTGCGTCGTCTGCTCGGCGATCGACTTCGACTGCGTGAGCATGTAGTCCGTCACGGGCTTGTCGTTGATCACGGCGTCGGAGTTGCCCGCGAGCATGTTGAGGACGGCTTCACCCGCGGAGGCGAAGGTGGTGATCGTCGTGCCCAGGATCTTCTTGGCGAGCTGCTGCGAGGTGGTGCCGATCTGGACCGAGATGCGCTTGCCTTCGAGGCTCTTGAAGTCGGTGATGCCTGCCTTGTTCTCCTTCGGGACGATGATCGTGAGGCCCGACTTGTAGAAGGGCAGCGAGAAGAGCACGCGCTTGCCGCGCTCGGGCGTGATGGAGAAGCCCGCAGCGCCCATGTCGATCGTGCCCGAAAGAATGCCCGGAATGATGGCGTCGAAGCCGATGTTCTCGATCTTCACGTCGCGCCCCATCTTGGCGCCGACGGCCTTCACGAGGTCGATTTCAAAGCCCTGGACGGTGCCCGTCTTCGAGTCCTGGAACTCGAACGGGGGGAAGGTGGCGGAGGTGGCGACCGTGAGGGTGGCCGCAAACGCGGAGCCGGCGATCAGGCAGGAGGCGGCGAAGGCGGCGGCGGTCTTCGTGAGGGAGGCGAAGTTCATTAGTGGTGACTCTTTGTTCTGTTGGAAAGCCGGTCCGACGCGGAGGCGCGACGACCGGGCGTGCACTCGGAGTGCGAGTCTAGGGGAGAAGCCCGCCGCCGCGGGGACTCCCGTGGCCTCCCTTTGAGCCTGGCCGGGCCGCACTCGGGCCGAATCCCTAATTGCCCGGAGGCGCCTCATGAATGCCGTCCAATTGTCGACCAATGCGTGCTGCGGGCATGAAGAAGCCCTCCGGGCGGGCGACGCCGACGGAGGGCTTCTCTGGGGAGGCGGCTTCGGCAAGGGAAAGCCCGGGCCGCCTCAAACAATCTTGGTGATCAGGGGAGTTCGGGATCAGCGGGAACGCCGAACCACTTCTCGTGGAGCTTGTTGAAAGTGCCGTCGGCCTTGAGGTCCTTGAGCGCCTTGTCCATCTCGGCCTTGAGCGCGGTGTTGCCCTTGGCGGTCACCATCGCGAAGAGGTCGGCCGTGGCGATAGGCTTCAGATGCGTCGTCGCCTCGGCGATGTTCTTGTTCTGCACGAGGATGTAGTCGGTGACGGGCTTGTCGTTGATCACGGCGTCGGCGTTGCCCGCGATCATGTTGAGGAGCGCGTCGCCGGCCGAATTGAAGGTCGTCACGTGAGCGCCCTTGATCTTCTTGGCGAAGGCCATCGAGGTGGTGCCGAGCTGCACGGAGATGCGCTTGCCCTCAAGGTCCTTGAAGTCCTGGATGCCCGCCTTGTTGTCCTTCGGCACGACGATCGTGAGGCCGGACTTGTAGAACGGGATCGAGAAGAGAACGCGCTTGGCGCGCTCAGGGGTCACGGAGAAGCCCGCGGCGCCCGTGTCGATCGTGCCCGCAAGAATCGCCGGGATGATGGCGTCGAAGCCCATCGTCTCGAGCTTGAGCTCCTTGTCCATCTTCTTCGCCATGGCGCGGACGAGGTCCACTTCAAAGCCCTGGACCTCGCCCGTCGAGGAGTTGTAGAACTCAAAGGGCGGGAAGGTGCCTTCGGTGGCGACGCGCCACTGTCCGGCGGCGAGGGCGGACCCGGCGATGAGAAGAGCGGCGGCGCCGGCGATGGCGGTGCGGGTGAAGCGGGCGATGTTCATTTGAAGTTTTCTCCCTGCGTGCGAAAGAGAAGAATGCCGCGCGTGCGGCGCGGCTCGATGAATTGGGTTTGGATCTCCACCCTTCATGACGGGGCGGTTCCTGCGGTCGAACTATAGGGCGCGCCGCGCTGCGGGCAGCACTCCGCGGGCCTTCGGACGCCCCGGATCTGCGGGTCTTTTGCGCGCGTCGGGTCCAAGCTAGTGCCCGGGCCCTAGTTGACGCGGAAGCACTGCGAAAACCCTCTGATTTGTCGACCATTGAAGGAGCGCCTTCGCCGCGGCCGCCCCGTCCGGGCTATCCTTCGCGGGAGGGCGCGCCGCACCGGGACTCTCGAGACTTCCTGCGGCGCGTCCGGGGCAACGCCACACCCGACCACTACCGGACCCAGACCTTATGCAGCGCATTACGCTTTCGATCGACGACGATCTTGCAGACGACTTCGAGCGCCTCACGGCGCAGCGCGGCTATCGCAACCGCTCCGAAGCGGTGCGCGACCTCATCAGGAGTGCCCTTGCGGAGCGTGAAGTGGCCGACCCCGCGCCTGGGGCGCTCTGCGTCGCGTCGGCGAGCTACGTCTACGACCACCACGAGCGGCAGCTCGCGCTCCGGCTCACCGAACTCCAGCACGCCCACGGCGACCTCGTGATCAGCCTCATGCACGCGCACGTCTCGGGCGACGACTGCCTCGAGACGGTGTTCCTGAGGGGTGCGATCGAGGCGGTGCGGGCCTTCGCCGATGAGCTCGTCGCAGAACCCGGCGTCCGGCACGGTTCGATTTCGATCATTCCGCTCGACGAATGCACGGGCGGGCATGTTCACGGCCACGACCATCCGCATGATCACGGGAGCGGTCATTCCCATCCGCACGATCACGCCCACGGGGGGCTTGAGCACCCGCACGGAGTGACCCACACGCACGAAGAGACCTGACCGGATTCCCGCGGGAGCGGCGTCGCTCTTTGGGAGCGCGGTGAGCGCGGGTCCCGCACGAACCGTGAACCTCGGGACGGAAGGGATTTGGAGAAGGGTTGACTTCAGGCAGCCGCGGGAAACGGGCCGCGGTCTGCGGAACGGCCGTGAAGCGAAAGAGGGCGATTGGATCGCGCCGTCTTCCGAGAGCAGAACGGGTCAGGATGGGGAGGAAGGGAGGTCCTGCGGATGCTGCAGATACAAAAAGACGCAGGAAAGAGCGGCCCCGATTAGCCGCTTCCGAAGAAGCTGCTTCCGCTCAATCCTGCGTCAGCTTAAATTCTACCAAAGTATTTCGTGAATTGGCGGGCGATTTTTTTTGTTCGGCGTCTAGGGCGCTCTGAATTTATGTCCTATGGTTGGGCATCTTTTGCTGTGAGAACCCTGAAATTGTGGACGGATCCGCCGCAGTCTCAGGGTTCTCCCGCATTCGAGCGTAAAATAACGCCCCGCATTCACTTCTCAACAGGAGCCGCCATGGCCCGCATCCATTATCTCAACGTCTGCGCCTTTGTCGGCCGCACCGGCCGGCCGTTCCTCACCGACTTCACGGTCGAGGACGGCGTCTTCATCGGCGGGGACGATCCCGCCCCCAACGGGACCGAGATCCGTTCCGTGGACATGCGCGGGGCCTTCGTGATGCCGGCCTTCCTCGACGTGCACGCGCACCCCGAGGGGTTGGCGATGACGCTGCGCGCCACAGCCTGCACGCCGCCCGCGGTGAAGTCGATCGAGGACATGATCCGTGAGCTCAGGGCCTCGAGCGCCGCGCAGAAGGGCGAAGGCTGGATCGAAGGCTGGGGGTACGACGAAAGCCTCCTCGACGAGAAGCGTTCGCCCACCCGCGAGGACCTCGACCGCGTGAGCACGACGCAGCCCGTCTTCATCCGGCGCTCGGACTACCACAGCGCGGTGGTGAACACCCGCGCGCTTGAGCTCGCCGGCATCACCCGCGACACGCCCGATCCCGAGCGCGGTGCCTTCGGGCGCGACGCCGAGGGAAACCCCGACGGGCGCCTGATCGAGCTCGGGGCCGTGGAGTTCGTCGAGCACCACGCCAAGCCCGCAAAGACCTTTGAGAGCGACGTGGAGACGCTTCTTCTCTTGAAGGACCACTACCTCAGCCACGGCATCCTCACGACCTGCGACATGATGTGCGACCGCGGCGGCGCGGGTCACCCCGAGCCCCTCGCGCTCTACCGCGAGGCCGCCCGCCGGGGGCTCCCCGTTGAAATGAACCTCTACGCCGTCTGGAAGGGCGGGGAGGATCCCTTCGGGATGCCCGACTTCACGGAAGATGAGAAGACGGGCGCCGTGCGCTATGCCGGCGTGAAGCTCTTCGCCGACGGCTCGATCTCGGGGCGCACGGCTGCGGTGCGCAACCCCTACGTGCCGCCCGAAGGGGGCGCTCCGAACGAATACCCCTCGGGAATGATGATCCTCGAGGAAAAGACCTTCCGCGCCGCGGTTGCCTTTGCGCGCCGCAACGGCGTGCAGTGCGCCGTCCACATCATGGGCGACCGCTCGATCGACGCCGTGCTCGGATGGCTCGAGACCGAGACGCCTTGGCTCGAGGGCGTCCCCTCGGTGCGCCTCGAGCACGTAAGCATGCTGCGCGACGACCAGCTCGAAAAAATCGAGCGCATGGCCCTCAAGCCTGCGCTCACGACCCAGATCATCTTCCCCTTCGCCGAGTGGCGCAGCTACCGCGCCGCGTTGACGCCCGAGGACTTTGACGCCTGCTACCGCGTGAAGAGCATCGCGAAGAAAATCGACGCCTTTGCGCTCTCCTCGGACGCGCCGTGCACGACCTGGGGCGACACGGACGACGTGATGGCGTGTCTCGAGGCCGCCGTGACCCGCCGCGACTCCGACGGCGGCGTCTTCAACCCCAACGAGGCCGTTTCGATCGGCACGGCCCTCTCGCTCTATACGAGCCGCGCCGCGAAGGTGATGCCCGTCTCGGGCAGGATCGGCGTGATCGAACCCGGCGCCCGGGCGAACTTCATCACGCTCTCAGCGAATCCCTTCATGGCCGCGCCCTCGAAGCTCCATCAGATGCGCGTCACCGGCGTCTGGAAGGACGGCGAGAAGATCTACTTGAAGCCTCGGATGATGTAATTCCACTGCCCAAGCGGAGTGATCGGCTCCAGATCAATGGCAGCGATTGCTTCATCCGAGATCGCGATGCCTCGTTCATAGGTGTTGCGGTCGACAACGCAAAGCGCTCAGGACATTTGAAACGGTATTTCCTCAGGGCTACCCACAACTATGCCTGAAGAGCCATTTTTTTCGAGGTTGCAAAGCTTTGGGGGACTTACACCGGGACGCTCCATGGAGAGAGGCCTGAAAGGGCGCCGCGGCCGCCGGCGGCGACGCTTCCGGGCGCGGGAGCGCACGGCGGGAGGGACTACTTCGCCTCAGGACGCCATTGGGCGTCCGTAAAGTCGAATCCGCCGTCGGGAAGGTTGACGAAGCCCGTGAGGGACCGGTTCCAGCCGGCGACGGAGTCTTCGAACACGCACCAGACGTAGGGCGCGTCGCGCCGGATCGTCTCCTGGACTTCGGCGTAGAGGCGCCGCGCCTTCGCCTCGTCGGTCTCCTCCGCGGCGGCGTCCATGAGTTCGTCCACGCGTGGGTTTGAGTAGAAGGCCGTGTTGAAGAGCACGGGCGGGGCGCTCTTCGAGTAGTAGAGCGGCCGCAGCGACCAGTCGGCGTCCGAGGATGCCGACCAGCCGGTGTAGTAGAGGTCGAGGTTCTTCTGGGCTTCCGAGCGCGCGCCGTGCACGCGCGCGACCCGCTCGCCCGCCTCGAGGATACGGATCTTCGCGCGGATGCCAACGGCGGCAAGCTGCTGCTGCACGACGCCCACGGCCTTCTGCGAGGCGGAGTCCTGGTAGGCGCACCAGAGGTTGGTTTCGAATCCGTCGGGCCAGCCGGCTTCCTTGAGAAGCGCCTTCGCGCGCTCCGGGTCAAAGGTTGAGCGCCCCATGAGGAGCGCGTTGGGGATCCCGGGCGGAATGACGCCGGAAGCGGGCCGGGCGAATCCGCGGTAGGCCGCCTTGATCACGGCGTCCTGCTTGACGGCGAGGTTCATCGCCTCGCGCACCCGCGGGTCGCTCCAGGGCGCCTTGGTGGTGTTCATCGCGATGAAGCGCATCACGGTGGACGGGCGGTCGGAAAGAAGAAGCCTCCCGACGGCGCGGATTTCGGCCGCGGACTCGTAGGGAACGGGCATCGTCCAGTCGGCTTCACCCGTCTTCAGCATCGCCGCGCGGGCGTGATTCTCCGGCACCGGCACGAATCGGATGCCGGCGAGCTTCTGCCGCTCGGGCGCCCAGTACCCCTCGCGGCGCACGACGTGGAGGAGCTCGGCGGGCTTGTAGTCCTTGAGCGCATAGGGACCGGTGCCGCAGGGCTTCAGGGCGAGGTTCCAGTCCTTGGATGCGAGGGCCGCCGGGCAGACCATCGAGAGAATGCCGCCCGCCATGCGGCGCTTCAAGGCGCCCAAAGGCTCCTTGAGGTGAAGCGTGAGCTCATAGGGCCCCGTCACCTCGGCCCCTTCAATGACCCCGAACATCTTCGAGCGCCCGAGCCGCGTGGCGTCGCCCGTCAGATGGTCGATGTTCGCCTTCGCCGCAACGGCGTCAAAGGGCGTGCCGTCCGAAAAACGCACGCCTTCGCGCAGCGTGAGTCTCCAGGTGAGCCCGTCCGCGGAGACGTCGGCCGAGAGGGCGAGCGCCGGGACCACCTCCATGCGGGCGTTGAGACGAAAGAACCCTTCGTAGAAGGCCTTGAGTACCTGGCGCGAGAGCTTGTCGGTCGTGTTGTAGGGGTCGAGCGTCGTGAAGCCGTCGGCGACAGCCGCCGTCACGGTCTTCTCCGTCGGATCGGGCTCGGGCCCAAAGGAGAAGAGCGCCGCTGAAGCGGAGCCGGCGAAGAGCGCCGCGGCGCAGAGTGCGGCGGTTCGGGCGGCGGCACGGGCGTTCGTAGGAGTCTGGATGCTTGGGTTCATTCTGGGGCAGGGCTTTTGGATTTCTCGGTCGCGCCGCATTTTAAGGGTGCGGGGATCGGTGCGGCGTTCCGGAGCCGGGGGCGTTTCTACGCGGGACTTGGCGCCCGGGCGCGGCTTCAGGCACAATCCCGAGGTACTTCCACGTGAGTCCGCCGCTGCGCGCGGGCCGGTTCCGGGGCCTTCGAGGTTTCCGGGATGAAGCATCCATGTTTGCGCAGACAACTAAAAATCCGAGCCCTGAGGGCGTCGCCCTCAGGAAAGTCCGGTCTTCGTGCCGCCTTGATCGGGGTGCGCGTGCGCCCCCGGGGTTTTCTTTTCACAAAAGGAAATCCACCATGATCAAAGCACCCAAGACCGTACTTGTTCCTGCCGGCCGATTCGGAAGCCACCTTTCGGGGCTTCCCGCCGGACGGGGCCTTGTCCGGGAGAGTCTTGACGACGCTGCAGCTGCACGCGTTCCGGCTCTTCATGAAAACCACTTCTTCCCCAACGCCCTCTACCGCGACCTCATCGGTTGGTGGAATCTGGGCGGAGCCGAGCCGCTCCTCATCACGGGTCCGGCCGGTTCGGGGAAGACCTCGAGCGTGCTGCAGTTCGCCGCGCGCCTGTCGCTGCCCGTCGTCGTCTTCACGGCGCGTCCCCGCATGGACCGCCGCGAACTCGTCGGCCGGTGGGTGATGGGCGAACGGGGCATGCGCTGGGTCGACGGCCCGGCCGCACTTGCCTGGCGCAACGGATGGCTCCTTCTCGTCAACGAGTTCTCCGCGGCTCCTGCCGAAACGTGGGTGTCCGCGAACGACCTCCTCGAGGGGCTCCCCCTCGAGAACGACCAGACGGGCGAGGTGATCCCGCGTCATCCGATGGCGCGGATCATCTTCACGGACAACAGCCGCGGACACGCGTCGGCGATGGAGTCGGGCTACTTCGGCCGTCAGATCCAGGACCGCTCCGTCGTGGACCGCATGTGGCACGTTCGTCTCGAAGGTCTCGACGAGGCGCGCGAGGCCGAGCTCCTCGTGAAGTCCGCTCCCGCGGCGCTCGTCGAAAAGACGGGCGCGGCGGCGGCGGGCCGATTGGGCGAGCTCCTCGCGCGCGCCGGCGCCGAGACGCGGTGCTCGGGCAACGCGAGCGCGATCGGGTTTTCCAACAACACGATCGCGCTTTCGCACCGGGCGCTCGAGCGGATGATGCGGATCATGCTCGCGTACGCCGCCGGGGAGATGCCGCTCACCGACGACCCGGTCGCCTGGGCGGCCGATTCGGCGGTGGGCAACGCCCTCGACCGTCCCGTCCGGGACGCGTTGGCGACGTACCTGAAGACCCTCTTCGGCGACGAGCTCGCAGCGCTGCGCGCCCGGTGCGCGCAGAAGAGCGCGACGCTCGAAGCCGGACGGCGGGGCTTCGCTCCCGACGGCGGGATGTTCGACGAATCCGCCTTCTTCGACGTGCGGGCCGCATCCTGATGCGGCGCCGCGGGGAGACGAAGATGGAGAAGTCGTCCAACCTATCGGGCGCGGTCGTCCTGCGCCCGGCTGAGGTCCCCTCCGACGCGTGCTTCGGGAGTCCCGAGGCGCTTCTCACGAAGCGCATCGCGGAGCTCACCGAAAGGCTCACGGGGATTCCGAAGACGGAGCGTCGCACGAGGATCGAGATCGAGCGCCGGTTGACGGCGCTCGGGGGGAGCCTCAGGCGCATGCGCGAGCGCGAGGTGCTCTGGGGTGCAGCGGCGCCCCTGATCCGCCACGCTGCGGGCGCCCATGGGCTGAGTCCCGAGGCGGCCGAGGCGTCCGCGAGGACTGCGGCTCTGATGGTTCTTCCAGCGCTCTGCCGTCGGGAGGACATCGAGCTCAAGTTCATGGGGACGCCGAAGACGAACGGCCGCACCATCTGGCTCGGGCCGATCGACTTCAGCCATCCGGCCGCATGCGTCTACATCTTCGGACACGGCGTGCACGAGCGCTGCCACGTGCTCTACACCCGGTTCGAAGACGTGCGCAGCCTCGACCCGCGGGCCGAGCACCTGACGAACCTCTTCGAGGACGTCCGCGTGGACGCCCTCGGAGAGCGGGACCTCGGGGGCTACCGGCTCTGGCGCGAGGCGCTTGTCGCCATTCTCGTCCGCACGGGGCGCACGATCCTCACGGAGACGGGGCCTCAGGCGGCCGCCGGCGACGTCCTCTGCGGGTGGCTGCACGCGGAGCTCCTCACGGGAGTTCTCGGCATGAAGCTTCCCGAGGGGATCCTCGACGCTCTGCGCCGTGGGGTGGAGTCGCGCTTCGGCGCCGACTTCCGCCGCGAGGCGCTCGCGCTCGTCATGAGGCGCTTCCCGCTCGCCGACACGGCCGCCGCCGCGGCGCTCGCCGATGAGTTCCTGGAATTCATCGCGAGCGCTGGCCGGCTCGCCGAGGCCGCCCACGAGACGGCGAAGGCGCAGGCCGCCGAGGCTCAGGCGGCCTTCGAGGCCGGCTGCGAAGCGGCGGCTGCTCCCGAGGGCGGTCCAAAAGACCCTCCAAAGGGCGCTCGGTCGCCCGCGCCGAAGTCGCGGAGGTCCTCAGGGGCGTCGCGGGGCGAAGGCGTTCAGCTTTCGCTCTTCGACGACTTCGGGGGCTTTGGGACAGGAGACGATTCGGACGCTATGAACGGCGCCTTCGCGGGAACCGCTTCAGCTTCAGCGAAGGCGGGGAAGGCGGCGCGCACGGCGGCGAAGGCTGCCAAAGCCGCCGCCAAAGCCGCGTCGCGGGCTGAGGCCGTGGCGAGAGGGCTTTCGGGCCTCTCCCGCGCGGCCGCCTGGCACCCGGAGGCGGCCGCGCTCGACCGGAGCGCCGCGATGGAGAAGTTCACCGCGGCCCTGAAGCTCCCCGATGAGCACGGCTGGGAGAATCCCAATGAGGTTCTGCGCGACGGCGCCGAAGTCGCCCGCCGGGCCGCGAAGGCGCTCGAGGGCGTCAAGGGGCTCGAGCCGCGGGATCTCCCGCGGTGCGCGGCTCCGGGCATGGTGAAGGAGGCGAAGGCCGCCTTCGACCAGGCCTGGGCGGCGTCCTGCGGGTTCGGGATGCGCTTCGCTGATCTCCTCAAGCGCCCGATTCCGGCTCCCGTCGGGGGCGCGGAGACGGGCTTTGAGATCGACGACGAGCTCATCGACCGCGTCGCCGTGGGCGACTCGCGGGTCTTCCTCACGGAGGCGAGGGCGATCGACCGCGAGTGCGCCTGCGTCATCCTCACGGACCTCTCGGGGTCCATGGGCGTGACGTCGGGCGCCTGCGTGCGCGTCGCCGCGCTGAGGCTCGAAGAGGCCCTGCGCCGAACGAGCCGGGTGAAGTGCCGCACCGCGGTCTTCCCCAACTGGCGCGGCACGGGCCCTTCGATCGTCTCGGACTGGGAGGACGGGCTCGGGAAGAGCGCCGCCGTCCTCCCGACGCTCGCCTCACGGGGGCAGACGCCCTTGGGCCCGAGTCTTCTCTGGGCCCTGGCGTCGCTCCTCGAGCGCCCCGAAGCGCACAAGCTTCTCCTCGTCTACACCGACGGCGTCTTCGAGCCGGCGGAGTTCGCCGGCGAGGCGGCGCTCCTCAAGGCGGCCGGCGTCGAAACCGGCACCGTGATCCTCAAGGACCCTGCGGTGCCGTGGGCGGACGTCTGCGGCAGGGGCGGATTCGGGGGCGTCACGCGCCTCGCGCAGTCACCCGAGGAGCTCCCCGCCGCCACCGCCTCGGTTCTCGAGGTCTGGCGGCGGGCGGGAAAGCTCTTCTGAAGACGTCTCACCCCGCCTACGGAAGCGCCTCTTCTTCCAGAGGGTTTTCAAACTCGACGGACATTTCCGTCCAAGTTCGACCGACCGCCCGAGGGGCGGCGCAGCCCGACCCCCGCCTGGGGGCCCAGGACCGCGCCGCCGCGGGCGGTCTTTTTTTTGCTCTGCAGCGGTACCGAATATATGAACCAACACGCAAACTCTGCGAAAAAGGAGAAACATCCATGATTCAGGAAACTTCCCCCCGGTTGGGCGCCTTTCGGGTGCTCCCGGAAGACCCCGTGCGGCTCGCCGCCCGATGCCGGCCGCTTCTCGAGCGCACCGAGCTCGCGGCGGGCCGCCCCTTGATGCGCTCGCTCTGCGCGCCCGCCGTCATCTCCTGGGCGGGCGCGGTGATGAGGCTTCCCGCGGAGCCGCGGGAGGTCCACCCGGCCGCGGTCGGGCTCTTCGAGCTCGGGCTCGAGCGCGCCGCGGCGATGATCGAATTCGCCGCAAGGTCGCCGCTTCCCACGGGCCTCAACACCGCCGAGCGCGAGGAGCTCCTCACCGCGCGGCGCTCGGCGGCCTTTCTCGCGGGCCTCGCTTCCGCCGCCGCGCTGCGCGCGCGCCTTCTCGTGCGCTCGGGGCCCCGGACGCTGGCGCCCGGCGAATTTCTCACGATGTTCTTCGCGCGCACGGACGCCCCGGTTCTCGCCCAATGGCGACCGGCCGCAGATCCCGCAAAGGAGTCCGCGGCGATGCTGAAGAACCTCCTGCCGGGCCGGGCCCTCGGGGTGCTCGCCGACGTTCCCACGGGATTCGGGCGCACCGGGGAGTCGTCCGCCACTTTTCTCGACGCGGTGGAGGATCTTTTGGCGGGGCGCACTCCCAAGGACGCCGAAGGGGAGCTCCTCGCCGCCGCGCTCGATCGGGCGGTGCGGCGCGAGGAGGCGCAGAGGCGCCGCTCCGCCCGGGCCTTGGGGCTCGCAGGCCTTCCGCCCCGGGCGGGGCTCATGCGGCGCATCTTCATGGACGCCCTCACGGCGGGACTCATCCGCGTCGTGGACCGGCGCACCGACATGAAGCGCTTTGAGGACGCCGGTGCGCCGAAGAGCGCGGGGTCCGCTCCGCGCCCGCGGCTCTGGGTGACGGCGGACGGCGCGCACCTCGAGTGGCCCAAGGCCGCGCGGATTCTCTCCGACGCGATGGCGGGCGAATTCGAGGCGGTGGCGCCCGCCCAAGAGCTCTACGACTCCGACTTTCCCGGAGACCCCGAATTCCCGGAGGCGCTCCTCGATGCGTTTGCGGCCGACGGCATGCTCGAAGCCGGCCACCCGCGCTTCGCGGTGCCGGTGGACCTTCCCGACGGACCGACGTCGGTCGTGCGCCTGCGGCCCGGGGTCGAACTCGAGGCGGCGCTCACCTTTGCCCTCAACGCCATCGATCCCCCGCATGCGGCGCCGGGCGAACCCGCGCCGGGCCCGCGCGCGCCGCAGCCACTCAGCTGGGTGATGGTGCGCCCGGGGGAGGCGGGGTGCGGCTTCACCGAGAACCTCACGGCCCGAAAGGAGCCCGGATCGTTCATCGCGCAGACCGAGTCGCCCGCAAGCCGCTTTGAGTGGCGCCTCAGTCTTCCCGACGGAACCCCGAAGGCCGCATGCGCGGTGCTCGCGTCGGTCGAGAAGGCGCTCGCCCGCGAGGAGAACCCCGAAGGGTTCGCCGTGAAGACGGGGCTCTTCATCCCCGAGCGGCTTTTGGGCGAAGAGCGCGCGGAACTACTCGGTTCGCTCCTCCTTGATTCGGACCTTTTCGAACCCGCTCCGGCGGCCCTCATCCCGACGATCCTGCGGCGCGCCGCGCCCTGCGGGGATCTGCCCGAAGGGGTCGACCAGCGTACGACAAACGACAGCGGTGCCTTGACCACGGGCGTCGTGGTGCGCCGCGAATGGGCCGAGGCCGGCATTCGCTGGGGCGACGGGCGGTTCGAGCCCCGGCCGCATCCGAAGGCCGGCTGGCGAATGTGCGATCTGCCGGGCGGCGGCGCACTTTGAGTTCCTTTTTTCTTGAATTCCTTTTGACTTTTCTTTGGAGACGCAAAACATGACGAAGAAGATCCGGGGTCCGGGCGCCGGAGGCTGGCGCGACCGGGCCCGCGACACGGCGGAGGCCTCCGCGCAAAGCCTCGCCCTTTGGCGGCCCGCCTGGGAGGTGAGGCCGGCGGTGCTGGGCGGGTGCGCCGCCGCATTCGCACTCGGCCTCGGTGCTGCGGGCGAAGTCCCGGCGGCCTGGGCCGCGGCCTGGGGCGGCGGAGCGCTTGCGACGACG
>CAJKCQ010000046.1 GCA_905198475.1 uncultured Sutterella sp.
GCGAGGCTCAGCGAATCAAGAAGCTCCGGCCTTCAGGCCGGAGAGTGATCACTCGCACTTGCCCGGACGTTCGGGCACGAGCGTCGTGAGCTTCCTGCCGTCCTTCGCCCAGAGGTCGATCCCGGCGCCCGACTTCGTGATGTAGGCCGTTTCCTTCAGCAGGCCGAGGAACTGCTGCTCGACCTTCATGAAGGCCGGAGCGCAGAGCTTCATCGTCGTGCCGATCTCGCCGAGATCAACCTTCTTGCCGTCCTGCTTGTACTGGCCGAGCAGGCGGTTGCAGCCCGCCGACCCGGAGAGGCTCCCGTCGGCGCCGAAGTTGAGCGAGGGCGGGAGTTCGCAGTCCTCGCTCACGCCGCCCGTCCACATGAAGTTGCGGCCGGCGAGTTCGGCCGCTTCGCCCGCAGGGCCGTCCGTGCCGCCCGGGGCGGCGCAGCCGGCGAGAAGGGCGGCGCAGAGCGCGGCGGGAAGAATCGCTTTGATCATGGTGGGGGAACCTCGTGAAAGTCTGTTGCGGAGGAGGCGGCATGCCGCGCTCCTTCGGGAGAATGTTTTCGATCCCCGCATCCTACCGTATGGAGGCGGAGCGCTCGGCTCTTCGTAACAGTCGGCAAAGAAGTCGCGCAGGGCGGAAGGAAGCAAATGAAAAAAAGGCCGGGAGAGCGGCTTTGCAGCTGCCCGTCCGGCCCTTCTCCTTCTTCTCGGGCGGGAGGCACCGGACGATGTCCGGGCGCCCTCCGCCGCAAAGGGATGGAACTACATTTCGCCTTCGACGTAGGGTTCCTTGTTGAGGTCGCCCTCCATGTTCGAGACGACGAGCGCGGCGGCGACGTCGCCCACCACGTTGATCGACGTACGGATCATGTCGAGGATACGGTCGATGCCGGCGATGAGCGCCACGGCTTCGAGCGGAATGCCGACCTGCGTGAAGACCACCGTCGTCATGATGAGGCCCGCACCCGGGACGCCGGCGGTGCCGATGGCGGCGAGAACGCCCATCAGAACAACCGTGAGCTGGTCGCCCAACGTGAGCGGAATGCCGAACACTTCAGCCGCGAAGATCGCGCAGACGCCCATGTAGACGGCCGTGCCGTTCATGTTGATCGTGTTGCCGAGCGGAATCGAGAAGGAGGCGATCGCCTTGGTGGAGCCGAGTCGCCGCGCGGCGGCGAGGTTCGCCGGGAGCGCCGCGGCCGAGGAGCACGTCGTGAAGGCGATGAGCCACGGCTCGAAGATGTTCTTCAGGAACTTCACCGGGCCCGTGCGGCCGACGAGCGCGACCATCGGGATCAGGATGACGATCACGAGGACGGCCGCCGCGAGGAACGACGTGAGGATGAGCGAGAAGAGCGGAAGCAGAACGGCGACGCCGTGCTTCGCGACCGTGAACGCCATGAGGCCGAAAACGCCGATCGGCGCGTAGAGCATCACATAGTGGGTCACTTTGATCATGACGTCGCCCACGATCTCGAAGAAGCGGAGCACGGGCTTGCCGCGCTCGCCGAGAGACGCGAGGCCGAAGCCGAAGATCATCGCAAAGAAGATGATCTGCAGCATCGAGCCCGTCGCCATCGCCTCCATCGGATTGATCGGGACGATGTTGAGGAGCGTCTCGGAGAGCTTCGGCGCGGCGACGGTCTTCGCGGCGATGCCGTCGGCCGAGAGGTTGAGCCCGACGCCGGGCTGGATGATGTTGGCGAAGAAGAGGCCGATCGTCACGGCGATCGCGGTCGTGACCGCGTAGACCACGAGCACCTTTCCCGCGACGCGGCCGAGCTTCGAGGTGTCGGAAATGCCGGCCGAGCCGGCGATGATGGTGGCGACCACGAGCGGCACGACCACCATGCGGATCAGACGGATGAAGAGCGTGCCGAGGGGTTCGAGCCAGGTGCGCGCGAATTCCGTGTCGACGGCCGCGCCGACGGCGACGCCGAGCGCGAGGCCGATCATCATTTGCCAAGCGAGAGAGATCTTGGGTTTTCCAGCCATTGGGTACTCCAGGTTGGGAAATCAGTCGGATGGACGACTATCGACGCCTCCTCATAGAGGCTGCGTGGAGGTGCGTTCCCGAACCTGGGGTCTCGCAGCGGCGCCCGAGCAGTCCATGGGCGCAAGAGTACTCGAAAAGAACCGGCCGCTTGATTATCCACATTATCTAGGTCGAAATGTTTAGCTCCATGTTGATGCGCCTGAATCAGCACTTCTTCGAGCAGCAACCTTCGCCTTGGAGCGCTCGACGGCGCTACCGATCATCTCCTGGAGTTCAGCCTCGGTGACGTCGGTGTGCTTCTCGGCATAGCGCGCGACCGCGGCGTTGATGAGGTCGCTCAACTCGCCTTCGCTGAGTTCGGCCGACCTCCTCTGATAAAGGATTGAGCACGTGTTCGGCGTAGTTTTCGGCGGCCTCGCGCAGGAACGCTTCGGGCGTCGGGAAGCGCGCCGGGTTCTTCTTCGTCGCGGCCTAAACGGCCTTCACTGTGCTTTCGTTCGCCTCAACGACCCAGGTCTTGGTCGACATGATCGGAATCCTCCTTTCCGGTTGAGCTGCTCTTCGCCTCCGCAGGTTCTTCAGCGGGCTGCCGCTCGGCGTCGAGGAACTTCTCGACGCGGATGCGGCGCAGATCAGCGAGCGACTGCACGAGGAGCGCCTGCGCGTAGGCGCAGAGCGCCTGACAGAGCACCAACGTGAGTGAAAGCGCGTCGAAACTTGTTCCGAAGAGCACCGGCTGGAGGTAGAAGAGACCGAGAGTGAGCACGGTGTAGATCCAACCGCGCCGCCAGAGCGACCGGCAGCACAGCTCCTCCTTGTCCGTCAGATTTCCGGCCTGGATCAGCATGATCACGCGCTTCACCGGAACGGCGGTGCGCACGCGGAATTCGTCGGTCGCAAGCGCGAGCCACGACGCAGCGTCAACCGCCTCGCGGCGCATCTTCTGCGTGAGGCGCAGCGCCCGGAGCGGCCAGAAGAGCCGCACCAACTGCACGCCCAGGTAGAAGTTCGCCAGGGCGAAGACCGCACCGGCCAGAATCCAATCAAAACTGAAGGACATCGTGTTAACCCTTACGGAGGAGATGCTAGGACCCGCCCTACCGGACGGATGTACCGAACTTCTTTTGAAGCTCGACGAACTGTAGCAAGTTGTACGTAACCGCGGCGGCGGCCCCGCCCCTGCGCTCCTCCGCATTCCTCAGCCCAGAATCTCGGAGCGTGGAATCGCCGCGGCATACCACCCGGGAAGCTCTGCATGACACACACGATGATTGACACTAGTGGGCCTCTTTTTTCTTCAATCCTTGCGTTAATGCGCATTGGTGTGTATAATCAACCTTGTTGATAAAACAAGGAGCCAACCATGGATAGTTCCGCGATTATCAACAAACTTCGCGCTAATGGATGGAAACTTAATCGAATTAAGGGAAGCCATCATTATTTTGTGAAGCTAGGATGTCAGCGTCCAATTTATGTTCCTCATCCTAAAAAGGATCTGCCAATTGGAACCATGAAATCTATCGAGCGAAGCATGGAAAGTTTGAAGTAATTGTTGAGATGGTCGGGGTGCGTTGGGCATCCCGACCATGGCTCCAGGAATAAGGAGGACAAGTCAATGCGTTATCCGATCGTGATTGAACGCGGTGATGACACGCACGCCTATGGCGTTGTCGTGCCCGATCTTCCCGGATGTTTCTCCGCAGGGGATACGTTGGAAGAGGCCTTCGATATGGCAAAAGAGGCTGTAGAGGGATGGTTAGAGGTCTGTCTTGATGATGGTGCCGAAATTCCTAAGCCATCTTCACTTGAAGCCATTTCAAACCATTCTGATTATCAAGGATGGATTCTTGGAACAGTGGATATTGATTTGTCTAAACTCAGCGACAAGGCTGAGCGAGTGAATATCACCCTTCCGCAACGCGTATTGCGTAGGCTTGACGCCCTCGCAAATAAAGCTGGAGATACTCGTTCTGGCTACATCGCAAGAATGGTTCTAGAGAGAATTTCCTAATAATCATTATCGCCGTTCAAACAAGGCCGCATGGATTCGACGCCGAGGACGAGGATTGAAGGCCGCGCCCTGATGAAAGACGCAAAGACAACGTTCCACCCGAAAGAGGCATTCCGGAGCGGGACGTTGGAGGGGTGCGCCTCGGCGCGGTCTGCGGCCGGGATCAGTGATCCGACTTGATGCCGGCGCCGCAGAGCGTGATGAGCACGTCGGTCGCGGGCCCGTAGAGCTCGCAGTAGTGGTCCCAGGCGGCGAAGTTCGCAGCCGTGGTGTGCTCGATGTAGTAGCCCTCGCGGGCGACGCGGGCGCGCGACGCGAGGATCTTATCTTCAGGGGCGGTAACGACCGTGATGTCGTGACGGCGCATCATCTCGAGGAGCTCCCGGCCGCGCAGGGGCTTGCCGATCGCAATGCCCTCGGCGATCGTGGGCTTCACGTCCACTTCGGCCGGGTCGGAGAGGCCCTGGCGCCGCGCCTCATAGAGCGGGTCGCAGTGCTCGCTCTGCAGCGCAATGATCTTCGGGAACTTCGTGATCGCGCCCGAGGCGAGGAGATGCTCGAGCGCCTTCACCGCGCCGATGAAGAGCGTGCCGTTGCCGAGCGGCAGGATCACGTGCTCGGGGATTCGGCCCAACTGCTCGAAGGCCTCGTAGATGTAGGTCTTCATCCCTTCGTAGAAGAAGGGGTTGACCACGTGGTTGGCGTAGTAGACGCCCTCCTTCGCGACGCGCTCCCGGCAGACGTCCGCGCAGTGGTCGCGCGAGCCGGGGATCACGTTGACGCCGGCTCCGTGGGCCTGGATCATCGCGATCTTCTTGGGACTCGTACCTTCCGGAACGTAGATCTCGCAGCCGATCCCCGCGCGGGCGCAGTAGGCCGCGACGGAATTCCCGACGTTGCCGCTCGAGTCCTGCACGCACTGCTTCACGCCGATCGCCTTCATGTGGGCGACGAGGGTCGCCGCACCGCGGTCCTTGAAGGACAAGGTCGGCATCGTGTAGTCCACCTTCACGAAGACGCCCGGCCAGAGCTCGACCGTGGGCGTCATCCCTTCACCGAGGGAGACGGAGCGCCAGACGTCGCCGTCGACCGCCATGAAGTCGCGGTAGCGGAAGATGCTCCATTCGCTGCGGTCGATCCGGCTCGGATCCCAGCGCGGCGGCGTGAAGTCGAGCTCGAAGAGGCCGCCGCACTCACACTTGGGGGCCCGGGTGTCCGCGGGCGTGCGCTTGCCGCAGCAGGTGCAGACGTAGTTCAGCATGTCGAATTACTCCTCGTCGAGTTCAGCGACCGCCTCGACCTCAACGAGGCAGTTGAAGTGGAGCGGCGTCGTGGAGACGACGACACGGCCGGGCTTGTGCTCGCCGAAGAACTCGGCGTAGACCTCGTTGATCGGGCCCCAGTATTCGTTCGAAGGCGTGTAGACGCGGCAGAAGACCACCTGGTCGCGGCGGGCGCCGGCGGCCTTGAGCACTCGGTCGAGGTTCGAGAGCGCCTGCCGGGCGTGCTCGCGCACGTCGCGGCTCGCGACGGGTTCGCGCGTGTCCGGGTCGATCGAAAGCTGCCCCGAGACGTAAAGCATGCCCCGGGAGACGACGGCGGCGCTGTAGTGGCCGGGATTGTGTCCCTTGAAGCCGGGATCAATGATTCTCATTTCTTCTCTCCTTTGTTGGAAGACCCGTTCTTGACCACGCCCGCTTCACGACGAAGCTGGTCGAGATCGCTGTAAAGCGTGACTTTGGAGACGCCGAGCCGGAGCGCGGCGTGCTCGAGCGCGCCCTTCACGAGGAAGACCCCGCGCTCGTCCATGAAGGCGAGGAGCTCGAGGCGCTCGGCGCGCGTGCGCTGCCCGCCCTCCGGATGGGCGGCGCCCCCGGCGACGATGCCGTCGATCAGGCGCTGCACCGCGCTGAGGATGCCCTCCTTCGGGGCGAACATCGGGCGGTCGGTGGCGGCCGGGAGCTCGAGGGGAGCGTCGCGGGAGACGCCCGGCGACATTGCGGCCGCCGACGCTCCGAGGGCGCCTTCGGCCTCAAGGGCGGGCGACACCCCCGCCAACCCGGGGAGCAGGGTCTTGAGGCGCTCGAAGACCTGCAGATCGTCCGTAACGTCCTGATTGACGCAGAGCGCGCCGATGAGTTCGCCCGATTCGCTGCGGATCAGCTGCGTAACGCAGCGGATGAGGCGCTCTTCGTGGCGGAACCACCAGTCCTTGAGCAGGTCGCCGCCGCCCTCCTTTTCAGCCGCCGAATAGAGCATCTCCACGATCAGGTGCCGGAAGCCCTGCCCGACCCGGCGGTTCGTGATCACGCCGTTCACGACGTAGACCACGGAATGGACGGGATCGGCGAGGTCGTGGAGCACCACTTCACAAGAGGCGCCGCCGACGCGGCCGATGAGGTCCGCGGCGGTGCGCCAGGGGCGGAGCGCCCGGGCGTTTGGGGTGGCGGTCGTCGTCATGGAGCTCTCCTCGAAATAGCTGCCGGAATAGTCTGAGGAGAAGTATCCAATAATTTTTTATTGGACGCAAGCCCCTTCGCACTTCACTGTTTTTACTATGTTTCTCAATATTTACTGAAAGCTCTTGCACAAGGGGTGACGGCGGGTATAGGATTTTTTATATTCGCTCCCACCCTCTTCCTTCCGAGGCCTCACGACCATGACCCAAACGCTTTCCCCCGACGCCCTCGGCGCCTTTGCTCCCGCTCCCGCCCAATCCCTGATCGGCCTCACCCTTGACGACCCGCGCGTGCCGACGCCCTCCTTCATCCTCGACGACCGAAAGCTCGAGGCGAACATCGTCCGCGCCAAGAAGCGCGCCGCGGAGCTCGGCGTGACGCTCCGCCCCCACCTCAAGACCCACAAGTCGATCGCGGTGGCGCGCCGTCAGATGGCTTCGCCCGAAGGGCCCGCGACGGTCTCCACCCTGGCCGAGGCCCGCTACTTCGCCGCAAACGGCGTGAAGGACATCCTCTACGCCGTCGGGATCGCCCCGCAGAAGCTCCCGGAAGTGAAGCGCATCCGCGGCCTCGGGTGCGACCTCAAGATCATCCTCGACAGCGCCGAAGCGGCTCGCCTCGTCTCGGCCTTCTGCCGCGAGGAGAAGACCGAAATCCCGGTCGTCCTCGAAGTGGACGTGGACGGGCACCGCTCGGGGATCCAGCCCGAATCCGACGAACTCCTCTCGGCGGCCGCGGCCCTCACGGACGGCGCGAAGCTCGTGGGCGTCCTCACCCATGCGGGCGACAGTTACGAATGCAAAACGCTCGAGGCGATAGTGGAGGCGGCCGAAGCCGAGCGCGCCGGCATCGTGCGGGCCGCCGAGCGCCTGCGCGCCGCCGGGTACGTCATCTCGATCGTCTCGGACGGCTCCACGCCGACCCTGATGTTCGCGAAGTCGGAGTCTGGCCTCACCGAGATCCGCGCGGGCGTCTGCGCCTTCTTCGACCTCTTCATGTCGAATGTCGGCGCCTGCCGCGTGAGCGACATCGCCGGATCGGTGCTCACCACCGTGATCGGCCGACAGGCCGGCAAGCGCCGCGTGATCACGGACTCCGGGTTCCTCGCGCTCTCCCGCGACCGCGGCACGCAGCGCCAGAAGCGCGACTACGGCTACGGGCTCGTCTGTGACCTCGCGGGCGAACCCCTGGCGGGCGGCGCGATCACGCTCTCGGGCACCAACCAGGAGCACGGCATCCTGACGCTCCCCGAGGACGCGACGCTCACCCAAGCGGACTTCCCCATCGGCCGGCGCCTCAGGATTCTCCCGAATCACGCCTGCCCCACGGCTGCGCCCTATGCGCACCTCCTTCTCGTGCGCGACGGCGTGATCATCGACGTGCTCGAACACGTCCGCGGCTGGGAGTAGGCCCGCCGCCGCTCCATCCGGGCGGAGCGGGACCGACGGAGTCCGGGAAAGCCGCCGTTTTCCCTGCCCGCGGCCCCGTCACCCCGAGATGACGCGCTCGGACGCGCGGGGACGTGCGGGCGATAGTGCGGCGGCTATTGCGCCTCCCTCCTGCAGGCTATTTCCTCATTCGAAAGGAGAAGCCGGAGTAGAGTCACGCCATAGGGCGCCGTGCTCCTTCCATCCGCGCCCTCAGAACACAATTCCGGCTCACAGGAAACCAGATGACCCACACTTCCGACGAGACCCCGAAGACGCTCTACGCCAAGATCGTGGACGCCCACACGGTGAAGCGCATCGACGCCCAAACCGTGCTTCTCTACTGCGACGCCCACTTCGCCAACGAATACACGAGCCCGCAGGCCTTTGCGGGCTTGGGCGAACGCGGCGTTCCGGTGGCGGTGCCCGACGCACACCTCTGCGTCGTGGACCACATCATTCCGAGCGAGGACGTCACGCCGCGCGTCATTCACGACCATGCGAGCCTCGTGCAGGCCGAAACGCTCGAAGCGAACTGCCGCAAATACGGCATCGACGCCTTCTACGGACCCAACGACCCCGACCAGGGCGTCGAGCACGTGCTCATGGACGAACAGGGCCTCGTGCGCCCGGGCATGGTGGTGATCTGCGGCGACAGCCACACGACCACCCACGGGGCGTTGGGCGCCCTGGGCTTCGGCATCGGCACCTCCGAGATCGAGCACATTCTCGCGACTCAAACCCTCGTCTACCGGCTCGCCGGCACGATGAGGATCCGCATCAACGGACAATTGCCCGCAGGCTCGACCGCGAAGGATCTCGTCCTCACGGTGCTCCGCAAAACCTCCGCGCGCGGCGCGCTCGGTCTCGTCGTCGAATACTGCGGCAGCGCCGTCGAAGCGCTCCCGATGGAGGGGCGCCTCACGCTCTGCAACCTCACGGTTGAGGCGGGCGCCCGCGGCGCCCTGATCGCTCCGGACGAAAAGGCGCTCGACTGGGTGAAGGCCCATGCGCTCGGCCTCTCGGACGAGGACTTCGCCGCCATGGCCGCCTACGCGAAGACGCTCCATTCCGACCCGGGCGCGCACTTTGACCGCGAGGTTGAGCTCGACGCCGCCTCGGTGACGCCGATGACGACCTGGGGAACCTCGCCCGACCAGGCCGCGGCGATCGACGAGCCGATTCCCGATCCGGAGTCCTTCACCGACCCGATCGCGCGCGAGGCCGCCCGGCGCGGCCTCGCCTATCAGGGTCTGGAACCGGGCCGTCCGATGGCGGGCACGGCCATCGAGCACGTCTTCATCGGGAGCTGCACGAATGCGCGCATCTCCGACCTCCGGGCGGCCGCGGCCGTGCTGAAGGGCCGCAGGGTCGCCAAGGGCGTGCGCGCCCAGGTGATGCCGGGCTCGATGCGGGTGCGGCGCGAGGCTGAAGCCGAAGGGCTCGACCGGATCTTCAAGGAGGCGGGGTTTGAATGGCGCAAGAGCGGGTGCACGCTCTGTCTCGCGATGAACGGCGACATCCTCGGCGACGGCGTGCGGTGTGCGTCCACGACGAACCGCAACTTCGAGGGCCGGCAGGGGCGCGGGGCAAGAACGCATCTCGTGAGCCCGGAAACGGCCGCCGCTTCGGCAGTGACGGGCGTCATCACCGATCCGCGCACGTTGGAGCGCCTTTGAAGCCGCAGCGAAGGAGAAGACAGATGGAAAAATTCACGACTCTCGCCGCCGTTGCGGCGCCGCTTCCGATCGACAACCTCGACACCGACCAGCTGATGCCCAAGCAGTTCCTGCATGGGATCGACAAGAAGGGCCTCGGCCGAGGGCTCCTCTGGAACCTCCGCATGGACGCCGACGGACGCCCGCGCCCCGAGTGCGTTCTGAACCGCCCCGGGTTTGAGGAGACGAAGATCATCGCCGCCGGACCCAACTTCGGCTGCGGCTCAAGCCGCGAGCACGCCGTCTGGGGGCTGCTGCAGTACGGCATCCGCGCCGTGATCGCGCCCTCCTTCGGCGAGATCTTCTATTCGAACTGCTTCAACAACGGGCTCCTTGCCGCGCGCGTCACGCCCGAAGACGGCGCCGCGATCCTCGCGGCCCTCTCGGACGTGAAGCCCGTCCGGCTCGTGATCGACCTCGAGGCCGAGCGCATTGCACTTGAATCGGGCGCAGCGTCCTGGAGCTTTCAGGTTGCTCCCCGCCACCGCCGCATGCTCCTCCTGGGGCTCGACATGGTGGACGCGACGCTGCAGGACAAGGCCGAGATCGAAGCCTTCCGCGCCGCCCATGAAGCAAAGTTCCCGTGGATGGCGGGACTTCCGGGCAAGTACCGGCGGATCCGCGACGGCCGCAGGGCGTAGCGCTTGATCACCCGGTCACGCGCCTCACCCATTTTTTCACTCCAAGTGATCCCGCAGGCTTTCTTTTGAAAGATGCGGGATCGCTTTCCGTGCGGGACGCTGACCCGCAGCTCCCATCACTCACCCTTTGAAAGATTGAGAAGGAGGATGCAGAGAGGGCTGCACTGAGTACTCCCTGCCGGGAGCGTTCTTTTCGAGGCGTCACCAAACCGAACCCGTCGACGATCCCGGGCGCCCCGACGCCGCCCGTCGCGGCCCGACGGACGTCATTGAGGCCCTCATCGACCCGTCGGGAGTCAAAATGGATGAAACTGACGGCGCGGACGGGTGGGAGGCTTCGAGCGAAGCTTCAAGATAGCCTCAGTCTCTGCGGCGCTTGAGGAGCCTCGCGCCCTTGGCCTGCACCATGAGGAGGCCCGCCAACATCAGGAGCGACCCGCAGACGAAGAAGGACCCGATCGTTTCCCCGAGAAGCATCACCGAGAAGAGGACGCCGAAGAAAGGCGTCATGAAGACGAGGACGCCTAGGCGCGCCGCCAGATACACCTTGATCAACTGGCACCAGACGAGGTAGGACGCGAATGAGACGATGAAGATCTGGAAGAGGATGCTCGCCCAGGCGATCGGAGTGCCGGCGAAGTGATCCTGCCCGGTGAGGAAGGCGATCGGGATGAGGACGACCGCGGCGCCCGCCAATTGGGTGAAGAGCATTTGCGTGGGCGCGGCGTCGTTCATCGTGGTCGTACGCATGAAGATCGTCGTGCACCCCCAGGAGACGCCCGACATGAGGCCGAGGAGGTCGCCGAGGATCCAGAGGTCCCCGGAAGCCCCCTGCCCGGCCAAAACCGCCGGAAGCAGGAACGCCACGACGATGCCGCTGAAGGCGACGAGCAGCCCCGCCCACTGCAGGACGGCGAGCCGCTCTTCGGGCAGGCGGATCGAGAGCCCGACCGCCGCGAAGAAGGGCGCGGTGTAGAGCAGCACCGACATGTGGGAGGCGGTCGTGAACCGCAGACCTTCGGCGACGAAGAAGAATTCCCCGATGAACCCAAGGGCCACGAGGCAGGCGTCCCGGAAGCGCACGTTCCAGTTCCACTTCTCCTTCAGATAGAAGTGGTTGGCGAGAAGGAGCAGACAGGCCGAGGCCAGAGACCTCACCCCCACCTGCAGCATCGGCGAGATGTCCGGGCCCGCGGCCTTGATCGCCGTCTGCTGCATGCCCCAGATCATCGAGAGCACGACGCAGATGAGGAAGGCCTTCACGTCGATCGGGCGGCGGAGCGCGGCGGAGGGTTTCTTCTCAGTCGCTTCTGAGGCGGTGCGGGTCATGGCGGAGAATGGAATCTTTCCGGTTGTTTCAGAAAGCTACAGATGATACGCCCGCTTGGGGAGTCCTCCCGATTGATATTTCGACAACCGATATTTCGATTGAACATCGAGAGGGCAGAGATGGCATGAAGCGCTCAGGGCATTTGAAACGGTATTCCCCAGGGCTACCCACAACCATGCCTGAAGAGCCTAATAATCCTCACCCCCCGATACAAGCATGGATGCTCATCGGCCTCTCGGCGAAGAGCGCCATCCTGATGGTCGAATTCAGCAGGATGAAGCGCGAGGGCGGCATGAGCCCGGACGAAGCCGCGCGGGCGGGCGCCGGGCAGCGCTTCCGCGCGGTGATGATGCCCGCCTGGTCCTTCATCTTCGGCGTCCTGCCGATGGTCTTCTCACGAGCAGCGACATCGCCATGCGGGGTGCGGCGAAGGCGAGGTGTTCGGGCGCCGTGAAGTGTTGGGCGAAGCGTTCGCGGTCGGACATCTGGAGGAGTGACGGAGGAAAACGAAAGAAGAAGCGCCGGGCCGCGGGATCGGTCGTCGTCAGTGAACGCCTCAACCGAGGCGTCCGCAGACGCTGCCGCCCGGAGAAGCCGCCCGGGCGGCGGGAGGCGCCGGAACATGTGAGAAGGCGTTGTGGCCGCTTCCTCATGAAGTCCGGCCGCAACGCTTCGGTGGAACCGCATTGGACGCGGTGCGGATACGGAGCGGAACGCGACATCCGCTCCGCCTCCGCACTCACCTGCCCGATTTTCTCAGGCGCCCAAAGAGAAGGAGAAGCAGGAAGTACCCCGCCCCGAGAATGGCGGCGAGGGTCCCCCCTATCTGTCAAAATAGGTGCCAAGCTAACCTACAGAGCATCTCATGGCTAAACCTTATCCTCCCCAACTTCGGGAAGCGGCCGTCAAAGACATCATCTCCAAGACCTTGAAATACAGGGAGGCCTGCGAGAAATACGGCATCAGTGAAGGCACCCTTCGTGACTGGGTGTACAAGGCCAAGCTTCACGAGCGCGTGTCCCAGCATGTTCCTGACCTGCCGAAGGTCCAAGCCGTCGTCAAACCTCCGCTGCCGCGAGGGGTTACCTTGAAGCAGGCCCATGCTTCCGTCGTCTTGCGTGATCACCTCGGCGCCGACTCCGAAGCCTTTGGCGCCTACTGCCGAGCTCAGGGGTTTCAGGCCAACGCGGTCGCCAAGTGGGCCGCCTGGTTCGAGACGCATGAAATGACGGACATGGATTCCTACCGAGCCGTGGAAATCAGTGCGAAAAACAAAGATAGCCAAATCAAGGAGCTATCAAAAGAGTTGGATCGTCAAACCAAGGCGCTGGCAGAAACTGCGGCTTTGCTGGTGCTGTCAAAAAAAGCCGAGGCGATCTGGGGCACAAGGGAAGGTTGAACAATCCCTCAGATCGCCGGAAATTCATTGAATTGATCAACGAAGCGCATGCCGCAGGTGCGGGGCTGAGCGCCTGCTGCAAAACATTGGGTATCGATTTCAAGTCGTACCAGCGATGGAGTTTAAGCCCGGATCGGGAAGATCAACGCACCAAGGCGGCAAGGGCGAAGGCTCCTCCACGTGCCCCCTCGCGTCGAGCACTATCTGCTGAAGAGCGTGCGGCCATCGTTGACCGCTACTGCCAGGCAGACGTTGTGGACTTAAGCCTGACCCAGGCGTACTACACGATCCTCGACAAGGGGGAGTACTACGGCTCGTTGCGCACCGTCTACCGCGTGATGTCCGCGGCGCAACTCAATGCACCGCGCGATCTTACCAAGGCCCGGAGAGCCTCTCGACGGCCTACCACGCATCAGGCGACCGGCCCTGGGCAGGTCTGGACCTGGGACATTACGTACTTCAGGAATGCCTGCGCCACTGGAGCTTTCTTCTATGGCTATGCCATTGTTGATATTTTTACTCGACAACTCGTCCATTATGCCGTCTACGAAGCCGACAACGAGGTCAATGCAAAAGAGTTTCTCGAAAAGGCATTCCGAATCAAGGGAATCAAGCCTCGGCAGTTGGTGCTGCACTCCGACAACGGTGCTGCCATGAAGTCGGCCGGCACGCTCGGCGTCCTGGCGGCCTACTCAGTCGAACCCTCCAGAAGTCGCCCCCGAGTAAGCAACGACAATCCTTACTCGGAATCGTTCTTCCGTACCTTGAAGTACACGGGGAGACATCTTTACCCCGCTGGCGGATTTACATCATTGCAAGAAGCGCGTGAGTGGTTGGAGGACTATGCTAACGACTACAACGGTTGTAGATATCACAGTGGAATCAATTACGTAACGCCTAACGCTCGTGCCTCAGGAGAAGAAGTGGAGATCCTCGCGAAGCGCAAGAAAGTCTTAGAGGCCGCGAGGGCGAATCACCCTGAGCGCTGGATTCAAGGGAAGACTATGAACTGTCAGCCTAGCGGCTCGGTGTGGCTCAACCCCGAGAAAACGTCGGTGACTACGGAGGACGTCCCTCATGAATAGTCGTATTCGTGGATGGCGGCCAGGCTGTCAAGATCAGAGGCGTATACCGCAGGCGCGGCAGCGCCGAGGATATGCCGCCGGCGCTCTTGACAGACGCAGACGACATCCAGAGCCTTGGGCTCAGGAGGGTGGACAAGGCCGCCCCTGCGGCCTTGACCAGCCTCCCGAGCCACGTGGCGGCGAACGCGGGGGTTAGGGGGCGGAGCCCCATCCCTCGCAGACTTCCTACGCCAAGGCGAACAATCGTTCATCTTAATGCGGTACCGCAATATCAAAAAGTCTTAAATATAGGGCATCAATCTTCAATTATTTTCGGCAACTAACTTGACAGACACCGGTCCCCGCCGGAATCTGCGCCGGCGCGATGAGGATCTGGCCCAGCGAATCGGCCCAGGCGACGACGGCGCCGCCGAGGAGCGCCGCGGCGCCGAGCTGGGTCTTCACCGTCCGCGCGCCCATCATGAGGGCCATGTGCGGGGCGACGAGACCCACGAAGGCGACCGGACCCATGGCGGCGGTCGCCGCCGCGCAGAGGAGCGCGCAGAGCCCCAGGAGCACCAGCGCCGAGCCCCCGAGCGGCAGGCCGCGCGATTGCGCGAAGTCCCGCCCGATCGAAAGGAGCGTCATGCTGCGCGACACCGCGAGCGCGGCGCCGAGAAGCACGAGGACCCCGAGAACAAGCAGCGCGGCCGCAGTGGGCGACGTGCGGTAGGTCGACCCCGAGAGCCACTGCAGGATGAAGTAGTTCTCCATCGTGCCGCGCGAGAGCGAGAGCGTGGTCGCCGAGTCAAGGAAGGCCGAGAGCGCGATGCCCGCCAACACCACGATCGAGGGCGAGAAGCGCGAGCTCCGGGATAGGAGCAGCAGGAGCGCCAACACCGTGAGGCTGCCGCCCAGGGCCCAGAGCGAGCCCGACTGCCCCACTCCGGCGCCGAACCAGAGCGCGCCCGCCACCATCGCGAAGGCGGCGCCCGCGGAGACGCCGAGAATGTCGGGCGAAGCGAGCGGATTGCGGATCAGGCGCTGCATGATGACGCCCGCGGCCGCCAGACCCGCACCGGCGGCCAAGGCCGTCGTGAAGCGCGGAATCCGCAGGAGGAGTTCGTAATGGTCGGCCAAGCCCCACGTCCACCCGCCCCCGCGGTTGACAAGGAAGAGGTTGAGGGCCGCGAGGGCGAGGACCGCGGCGCCGAGCGCCGCCGCAGCCGTCTTCGAGAAGACCTTCTTCGCGGCGACGAGCGCGCCGCGCCCGACTGCACCCGCTTCGGCCGTCATGTCGGCGGCCTGCCGGCGCACGATCCAGATGAAGATGGGCGTGCCGATAACGGCCGACACCACGCCCGACGGGACGATGTTTCCCGTGAGGGCGGAGAGCCAAACGGCGAGCGCATCGGTGGCGACGAGGAGGCCCGCGCCGATCAGCATGCTCGCGAGCAGCTGCACGCGCGGAGCCCGCAGCCCGCAGGCGCGCGCGATGTTGGGCGCAATGAGGCCCGTGAAGTTGATGACGCCCGCGGCCGTGATGAAGGCGGAGACGAGCCAAACGCCCATCGTCGTCAACGCGACGAAGACCGGCACCACGGGAAGCCCTCTCGAGCGCGCGCCTTCGTCGCCCAAGGAGATCAGCGCCAGCGCGCGCGGCGCGAAGAGAAGAAGCACCGCGATCACGGGGAGCGTGCGCACGAGAAGCGTCTCGATGCCGCTCCAGCCGTTCTGCGCGAGGTCGCCCGCGCCCCAGAGGAAGACGTTCTGGATGAAGTCGGAGTGCAGCAGCACGATCGCGGTCGCGAGCGCACCGAAGAGGAGGTTCACAACCATGCCGGAGATGATGAGCGTCACGCCCGTCATGTTCCTCGGCCCCGTGATGAGGACGATGAGCCCGAAGGCAAGGAGCGCCCCGACGAATGCCGCGAGGAGAAGCCCCTCGCCCGCCATCTCGGGGAAGAACGCGCTCACCACGACGATCGCAAGCCACCCGCCCGACGAGGTGCCCAAGGTAAGGGGCGACGTCATCGGGTTCTGCGTGAGCTGCTGCAGGAGGCTGCCGACGAGCCCAAGGATCGCGCCGCCCAAAAGGGCTGCGGCAAGCCGCGGGAGCGTGCCGTAGACGTAGTAGTAGGCGTCAAAGCTCTCGGCGCGCGACGGATGAAGGAGAGAATCGAGGCACGCGCTCCAGGAGAGCGGATTCTCAATCGAAAGGGCCGCGGCCGCGCCTGCGGCGAGAAGCACCGCAGCGCCGCAGAGGCCGAAGAGCCCGAGGGAGGAAGTGTTCGTGCGCATGGCGGTCAGGGTCCGGTCAGGTCGGCGGCGGCTTTTGCGGCGGCCTCTTCAGGATTCTTTGCAGCGTCTTCGGCGCCCGGAGCGAGCGTAAGGAGCGCCGTAACGACGCGCTCGGCCGTCACGAGGATCGAGAGCGCCCCGCCGTGGCTCCAGTAGGCTTCGGCCGCGGCGACCCGCCCCTTGCGCGCAAAGGGCGTCGCGCACCAGAGGATGGAGTTCATCACCTTCTTCTCGAGCGCAAAGGGCCGCGCATAGATCACGTAGGCGTCTTCGAGATCCTTCAGATCCCGGATGCGGACCTGCGTGAGGCCGTAGCCGGCGTTGAGACGCTCGAAGGGCTGATGGATTCCCATGCGTCGGAGCGCATAGTCGGTGATGGAATTGGGCGTATAGACGAAGAGCGTCGTGAGGCTCGAGAAGCGGATCACCTGCACTTGAGGAGTCGTCCCGAAGGCGGCGCGCACGCGCGCGCCGAGCTCGTGGAGCCCCGCGTCGATGCGCTTCACGACCGCTTCGGCCTCGGCCTCCCGACCGAAAAGGCGGCCGAGCTCACGGAGCTGCGCGACCGCAGTCTCCGCTTCGCCCTGCGGCGCGTCGGCGCGGTAGTTCTCAAAGACGAGCACGGGCGCGAGTTCAGAAAACTGCGGCAGAAGGTCGAGCTGCGTGGGCCCGATCAGGATGACGTCGGGCTTCAGAGCGGCGATCCGCTCGAGGTTCGGTTCGGCGCGCGTTCCGACGTCGGCAATCCCCTCGGGGAGCTTCGGGTCCACGACCCAGGCGTTCCAGGGCGCAATGTCGCCTGCGCCCACGGGCGTGACGCCCAGAGCAATGAGGTTTTCGAGAATGTCCCACTGCAACGCAACGGCGCGCTTCGGGTGGGTGCGGAAGGTCTTTTCGCCCATCGAGTCGTGCACGACGATGTGGCCGACGTCACTCTGCACGACCTCATGCGCCGGAGCGGAGGGAGAAGACGCGGCCGCGCGGCGCGCATGCTGCAGCGCCGCGAGAGCGGGAGGAAAAAGGAGAAGCGAGCGGCGGGTGAGCATCAGCGTCATCCCCTACTCGCAGATGAATGCGGTCTTGAGGTCCCCGCGGGCGGCGCGCGGCCAGGAGGACGGCGGATACGGGTGGTTGATGAGCTTCACGCCGATCTCGAAGAGCCCGTCGAGGTTCCCTTCGTCCTCAATCATGCCGAGGCCGCCCTCAAAAAGAACGCGCCCGCCCTTCAGAGCCACGATGTGGGTGGCGAACCGGAGCGCGAGGTTGATGTCGTGGATGATCGCGATCACGCCGCGCTTCTCCTCGCGGTTGAGCTTCTCGAGGAGCGCGAGGACGCCGTACTGGTGCTTGACGTCAAGGGCGGAGGTCGGTTCGTCCAGGATCATCACGGGCGAGGCCTGCGCGAGGAGCATGCCGATCCAAACGCGCTGCCGCTCGCCCCCGGAGAGGTCGTCTGCGAAGGCGCGGGCGAAGCGGCTTGTGCCCGTCGCCTCAAGCGCCCGGTCGATCGCCTCTTCGTCCTCCGGGCGCCAGCGCCCAAAGAGCCCCCGCCAGGGGTAGCGGCCGAGACGCACGAGCTCGCGGCAGATGAGGCCTGCGGAGGCCGGAAGCTTCTGCGGCAGGAACGCCACGCGTCGGGCGCGCTCGCGCTCGGGCATTGCAAAGAGGTCCCGGCCGTCGAGGAGCACCTCGCCGGCGTCAGGCTTCACGAGTCCGGAGATGATCGAGGCGAGCGTGGACTTCCCGGAACCGTTGTGACCGAGAATCAGCGTCATTTGATCGGTGGGAATCGTGAGGTGGTCGATCGAGAGAATCGTCCGGCCTTCACGGACCATGCGGATGCCGTTGAGTTCGTACATGACGCAGAAAAGCGCAATGGTGTTGAGAGAAGGGTTGAGGGAAGGTTGCGAATATGTTCAACCGTCCGACGCCAGAGAGGGGCGTCGGACGGTTGAAAGAGAGCCGAATGAACCAGAATGATTCAAACGGAAGATCTGGGTTTACCAGTTGTAGGTGAGCGTGGCGCGAGCGACACGGCGTTCGCCGAGATATGCGAATCCGAAGTCGCTGGACTGAACGTACTCTTTGTCAAACAGATTTGTGACAGTCCCCTGAATATTCCAATGCTTGTCAAAGGCATATCCAACGGCGAGATCCAGGGCGAACGCAGATTTTCGTGAATTACGACTGGCGTGACTCACGTTCCTGAA
>CAJKCQ010000047.1 GCA_905198475.1 uncultured Sutterella sp.
ATTATGCTCGCCGGGCATCACGTCCGTAGTCTCAACTTCACCCCGGGAACTTAGGATAATTGAGGTTCGTCCTCGACACGCATTTCTTTCCCTCCCGCGTCCATGCTTTCTTCTCCGGATCCCCTGCGCATTCATCTGAGTCTCGTGAGCCACACGAACATCGGCAAGACGACGCTCGCGCGCACGCTTCTCATGCGCGACGTGGGCGAAGTCGCCGACCGCGCGCACGTGACGGAGACGACGGACGACTACGTGCTCGCCCGGGGCCCGGACGGCTCCGAGCTCGTACTCTGGGACACGCCGGGGTTCGGCAACTCCGTCGCGCTCGCCCGGCGTCTCGAAGGGCGCTCCAACCCCGTCGGGTGGCTGCTCTCCGAAGTCTGGGACCGCTTCACCAACAAGGCCTTCTGGCTCGATCAGCGCGCCGTCGCCCACATCCGCGACGTCTCGAGCGTCGTGCTCTATCTCGTCAACATCGCGGAGCTCCCCGAGAAGACGCCCTACATCGGCGCGGAGATGAAGATCCTCTCCTGGATCGGCAAGCCCGTCGTGGTGCTCCTCAACCAGATGGGGCGTCCTCAGGAGCCCGAGAAGGAGGCGGCCGCGGTGGACGCCTGGCGGCGTTCGCTCGCACCCTACGGTTTCGTGAAGAGCGTCCTGCCGATGGACGCCTTCGCGCGCTGCTGGATTCAGGAGGAGCGGCTCTTCAACGCCATCGGCGAGGCGCTCCCCGACGACAAGAAGGCCGCCTACCGCACGCTTCAGTCCGTCTGGCGCCGCAGTCGCCAGGCGGCCTACGCCGGGTCCGTGGACGCCATGGCGCGCCACCTCCGGCACGCCCTCGCGGGCCACGTTGAGCTGCCCGCTCCGTCCCTCAAAGACCGGGCGATCCACATGGGGCGGCGCTTCGGCTTCTTCAAGAACGAACACGACGCGCTCGCCGACGCGCAGGCGGCGCTTGCCGCTCAAGCCGCCGACGGCTTCTGCTCGCTCACCGGCCGCCTCATCCGCATCAACGGCCTCAAGGGCGCGGGCGTTTCCAAAGAAATCTTCCGCCGCATGAAGACCGACTGGAACCTTGCCGTCTACTCGATCGACCCGCAGAGCGCGGCGGCGATCGGCACCGGCATCGGCGCGGCTTCCGGCGCCGCTGCCGGACTGGCCGTGGACCTCTCCACCGCCGGGCTCTCGCTCGGCGTCGGCACGCTGATCGGGGGTTTGATCGGCGCCGTGGGCGGCATCGGCGCCGCGCACGCCTACAACATCACCCGCAGAAAGGCGGGCGCCGAGCTCTCCTGGAGCGACGACGCCGTCACGGGGTTTCTTCTGGAGGCCGTGCTCCTCTACCTCGCCGTCGCGCACTTCGGGCGCGGGCGCGGAGACTGGGAGGAGAGCGAGTCGCCCGAATTCTGGAAGGAGGCCGCGCAGAAGGCGATCGGCGAGGAGAAGTTCTCCTGGGCGGAGCTCCGAGCGCTTCCCCCCGACGAGAGCGTGGCGGCGATCACTCCGCGGATTGACGCCGTGCTGAAGCGGATCTTTGCGGCGCTCTACGGCGAAGGTTGACGGTCGACGGCGGCAGCGCCACCTCTTTATGCCTCAGCCGCCGGTGCGGAGGAATTCAAAATACTTCCGCGCCGTTAAAAGGCCGATGAGGAGCTCGCGCTCCGAATTGCGGAACTGGTCCACCCAGGCATGGGCGTTGCGGCGGATTTCCGCACACGCCTCCGGGTGCGCCGCATACCACCGGATCTTCTCTTCGAGATCCTCGAAGTCGTCGCGGATTTCGATGTAGTGACGTCCGGCCTCGAGCCGTCCCTCCATGAACCAGGTTTCATACCGCGGCTTCGGCATGACCGCGATGGAGTTCGACGACATCACCCACTTGAGGTTGCTCGCCACGTCGTTCCCCTCAAGCGCCAGAACGAACTTGTACCTCAGATGGTCGTAGGGGGTGATCTGACGGACGGACCATTCCGGATGATCGGGGTTCGGCGTCTTTCCCGTATGTCCGCAGCCCACGAGCGGGTGGCCGTACCAACGCGTCATGAAGCGCACGCGGTGTTCCTGAGAGCAGTTTCCCCGAAAGACGGCGGCGTCCGATTTCTCAGTGAAGCTCCGACGATCCTTCAGAAAAATGAAGTGACGGAGTTTGTCGAGCTTCATTAGCACGCAGTTCCGGACGTCGCCCTCAATCGGGCGACTTTTGACGAAGGACGGCTCCGCCGGAACGGTCGTGTTGTCGCCGAACACCGCGTTGAAGCGCAGATCGTGCGGGAAATAACGTAGGACCTCGTAGAGGTCGTGGTTGTAGTTTCCGCGCCGCCACCGCATGCTCTCGACCGTCCGCGCCCCTTTGGCGAGCCCAAAGGGCTGATCGACGCGGCAGTAGTAGTCGACGCGCTCCCGGATCAGATCTGCGTCCGCCCGCGTCTCCCATCCGGCAAGAAGCGCCCTGCGGCGCCCGAGGAGCCAGCGCTCGGGCACCAGGGCCTTGCCGAGATAGGAGACCTGATACCAAGTGTGGGAGTTCTTCCCTCTGGGCTTGAGGTGAATCTTGTCGAGTTCGATGCGAATGGGCATGGCTGCGCGATCAGAAGGCTGCGGTATTGCGGAGATTTCGGTCAATCCGGCGATACAAATCCCAGCTGTAGAACTTTTCGTCTTGGGGTGTGCGCTTAGGGCACCATTTCCTCAAGATCCTCCTTCTTCTTGGGCTTCACGAGGTCCTCGCGCTTCACGCCGAGGTAGAGCGCGATCGCCGCGGCAACGAAGACGGACGAGTAGACGCCGAGCAGGATGCCGATCGTGAGCGCGAGCGCAAAGTAGTGCAGCGCCGGACCGCCGAAGAAGAACATCGAGAGCGTCATGCAGAGCGTGGACGTGTGCGTGATCACCGTTCGGGAGATCGTCGCCGTGATGGCCGAGTTGATGACCTCCATCGAGTCGGCGCGGCGCATCGTGCGGAAGTGCTCGCGCACGCGGTCGAAAATGATCACCGACTCGTTCACGGAGTAGCCGAGGACCGCGAGCACGGCGGCGAGAACCGGGAGCGTGAACTCCCAGTGCATCACCGAGAAGATGCCCACCACGATCACGATGTCGTGGAGGTTCGCGATGATCGCGGCCACCGAGAACTTCCACTCGAAGCGGAAGGCGAGGTAGATCATGATGCCGATCACCACGAGGGCGAGCGCCGTGCCGCCGTCGCGTGCGAGCTCGTCGCCCACCTGGGGGCCGACGAACTCCGTGCTCTTGAGGACGACGCCCGGCTCCTTCGCCTGCAGGACCTTCATCACCTCGGCGGCAACCTGACCGGAGGTCTGCCCCTCCTTGGTCGGGACGCGGATCACGACGTCGCGAGCGGTGCCGAAGGTCTGCACGAGCACTTCGTTGGAGACTTCGGCGAGGTCCTGTCGGATCTGCTCGGTCTGCGCGGGCTGGGGGTAGTTCACCTCGAGCTGCGTGCCGCCCGTGAATTCGATCGAGAGTGCGAGGCCGTGGGTGAAGAGCCAGTACACGGCGACGAGGAAGCTCACGAGCGAGATGGCGTTCAGCACATGGCGGTAGCGCATGAACGGGATGGTGCGGTGGATGCGGAAGAATTCCATTTTTCTTTTGCCTCCCTCGGATTACTTCGCCTGAGCCTTCTTGGGGTCCGGACGCCAGATCTGGCCGATGTGGACCGCGGTGAGCTTCTTCTGGCGGCCGTAGATCAGGTTGATCATGGCGCGCGAGACGATCACGGAGGTGAAGATGGAGGTGCCGATGCCGAGGCAGTGCACGACGGCGAAGCCGCGCACCGGACCGGAGCCGAAGATGAGGAGCGCGAGGCCGGCGATGAGCGACGTGATGTTCGAGTCGAGAATCGTCGCTAAGGCGCGTTCATAGCCCTCGCTGATGGCGGTCTGCGGCAGTCTGCCGATGCGCAGCTCCTCGCGCACGCGTTCGTTGATGAGCACGTTCGAGTCCACCGCCATGCCGAGCGTGAGCGCGATGGCCGCGATGCCCGGCAGCGTCAGGGTCGCCTGGAGCATCGAGAGGATGGCGATCAGCATCATCACGTTGCAGATGAGCGAGATCGCCGAGACGACGCCGAAGACCTGGTAGTAGAGCGCCATGAAGACGGCGATGATGATGAAGCCGTAGAGGGTTGAGCGGAAGCCCGCCTCAATGTTCGCCTCACCGAGGCTCGGGCCGATCAGACGCTCCTCGACGATCTCCATCGGCGCGGCGAGCGAGCCCGCGCGCAGCACGAGGGCCGTGTCGGTCGCCTCGATCGTGGTCATCTGACCGGAGATCTGCACGCGTCCGCCGCCGATTTCCTGACGGATCACCGGGGCCGTGACGACTTCGCCCTTGCCCTTTTCAAAGAGCAGGATCGCCATGCGGCGGCCGACGTTTTCTCGGGTCACCTCCTGGAAGATGCGCGCGCCGCGGTTGTCGAGCTCGAGGTTGACGGTCGGCTCCTGCGTCTGGCTGTCGAACCCCGGCTGGGCGTCGTTGAGGTTTTCGCCCGTGAGGATCACGCGGCGCTTGACGAGGATCGGACGGCCGTCGCGGTCGTTGAACTTCTCGTCGCCGAAGGGGACGCTGCCCTGGGCGAGCTGCGCGAGCGCTTCGGGCGAATCGTCCACGAGGCGCACTTCGAGCGTGGCCGTGCGGCCGAGAATGTCCTTCGCCTTGGCGGTGTCCTGCACGCCCGGGAGCTGCACGACGATGCGGTCCGCGCCCTGTTGGGCGATCACGGGCTCGGCGACGCCGAGCTCGTTGATGCGGTTGTGCAGGGTCGAGATGTTCTGCTTCAACGCGTAGTTCTGGACGTTCTGGATCGCCTTCTGCGAGAGCGTCGCGCGGATCAGGTACGGCGCCTTCGAGGCTTCGGGCAGATCAAGCACGAGGTCGGGCTGCGTGTTGCGCAGCAGGTCGTTCGCGCGGTCGCGCTCCTCGGCCGTTGCGAAGCGCACCTCGACGTCGTTGCCGACGCGGCTGATGCCGGTGTGGCGGATGCGCTTGTCGCGCAGCTGCGTGCGCAGGTCGGCCGCGATCGCCTCGGCGCGCTTCGTGATCGCCGCGCGCATGTCCACCTGCAGCAGGAAGTGCACGCCGCCGCGGAGGTCGAGGCCGAGGTACATCGGCAGCGCGTTGATCGAGAGGAGCCAGCGCGGGGTGTTCGGCACGAGGTTGAGCGCCACGATGTGCGTCGGATCCTTCGGATCGGCGTTGAGGGCGCGTTCGATCGCCTCGCGGGCGCGCAGCTGCTCTTCGGTCTGGGTCGGATCAAAGCGCACGCGGATCGTGTTCTGCTGCGCGCCCTGTTCGTAGAAGACGCCGTTGGGCTTGAGGTTCGCCTGAGCGAGCGCGTTCTCGACCTGCGAGAGCGTCTGCTCGGTCACCTTCACCGTGGCCTTGCCCGAGGTCACCTGCACCGCAGGCGACTCGCCGTAGAAGTTCGGCAGCGTATAGACGAGCCCAATCAAGAGCACGACGCCGATCAATATGTATTTCCAGAGAGGATAGCGATTCATGGTTTTCGCTCTTCTCCACGTCGGGATGGGTTGAAGAAACTTTTTGGCTCCGGAGCGTCCGGGCGTCCCGGCACCCGCCGCTCCTGAGTCCGCCTTGCCGGAGCGCAAGCGGGCTTCGAAAGAGGCCTCACTCATGGGAGGTCCCGCCCTTTCGAAGCCCTTCGCCCGTCCGGGGGACGCATGAGCCCTGAGGGCGCGCCGCCGATCCTCCACAAAGGAGAGGCCCGGCGTCGATCGGATGCCGGGCCTGCTGCTGAACTGCGCGCGCGTCGATCAGAACTTGACCGTGCCCTTCGGGAGCACCATCTGAACGGCCTGACGCTGCATGCGGATGACGACGGGCTTGCCGTCAACGGACGCAACCTGCAGGCTGATCGACTGGTCGTCCACCGAGTCGATGCGGCCGGAGATGCCGCCCATGGTCATCACTTCGTCGCCCTTCGCGAGCGCCTCGCACATCTTGGCGTGCTCCTTTTGGCGCTTCTGCTGCGGACGGATGAGGAAGAACCAGAAGACCGCGAAAATGACGATGAGCGGAACCACCTGAACGAGGAACCCCTCCATACCGCCGGCGGCGGCCGCTTCGCCGGCTGCCACGGCATCGCTGATGAAAAGCATGTGCACTCCAAATGAATGTGAAACCCTGAACGCGCGCCGAAGTTTTGGAGCGAATTCAGGCCCCCAGTGGGGGAGTGGGGAAATTATACGGAGCTCCCACGGCGATAAGGCTTAACGCGCGGGGCCTTTCGAAGCCCCGCGCGGCGGCCTCACCGCCCTCATTCGATCCCGCGGGCGCGGTTCGCGTGGAACTCCGCCTTCCACTCCTCGAACCGCCCGGCGTCGAGCGCGTCGCGCATTTCACGGGCGAGCGTGAGGTAGTAGTGGAGGTTGTGGATGGTGTTGAGCCGGGCGCCCAGCATCTCACCCACCTTGTGAAGGTGGTGGAGGTAGGAGCGGCTGAAGTTGCGGCACGTGTAGCAGGTGCACGTGGGGTCGAGGGGCCTCAGGTCGCTGCGGTACCGGCTGTTCTTCAGCTTCACGTCGCCGAAGCGCGTGAAGAGCCAGCCGTTGCGCGCATTACGCGTGGGCATCACGCAGTCGAACATGTCGATGCCGCGCGAGACGCCGTCCACGAGGTCCTCCGGAGTGCCCACGCCCATCAGGTAGCGCGGCCGGTCCTCGGGGAGCTTCCACGCGATCTCGTCGAGGATGCGGATCATCTCCTCCTTCGGCTCGCCCACCGAAAGGCCGCCCAAGGCGTAGCCGTGGAAGCCGATCGCCTTCAGGCCCTCGAGCGACTCCTCGCGCAGGTGCTCGAACATGCCGCCCTGCACGATGCCGAAGAGCGCGTTGGGGTTCTCAAGGCGCTCGAACTCGTCCTTGGAGCGCTTCGCCCACCTGAGGCTCATGCGCATCGAGGCGCCCGCCTCGGCTTCGGTTGCCGGACGGTCGCCGATTTTGTAGGGCGTGCATTCGTCGAGCACCATCACGATGTCGGAATTGAGCGTCTTCTGGATCTGCATCGAGATCTCGGGCGAGAGGAAGAGCCGGTCGCCGTTGATGGGGCTCTGGAACCTCACGCCTTCCTCGGTGATCTTGCGCAGTTCGCCGAGGCTGAAGACCTGGAAGCCGCCCGAGTCGGTGAGAATCGGCTGGTTCCACTGCATGAAGCCGTGCAGCCCCCCGTGCGCGCCGATCACTTCAAGACCGGGGCGCAGCCACAGGTGAAAGGTGTTGCCGAGGATCGTCTGCGAGCCCACCTCCTTCAATTCAAAGGGGGCCATCGACTTCACGGCGCCGTAGGTGCCGACCGGCATGAACATCGGCGTCTCGACCGTGCCGTGATTGAGCGTGAGCGTGCCGCGGCGGGCCTTGCCGCACGTGGTCTTGACCTGGAAGCTGAATGCCATTTGCTCTGGTTCCGTTGCGCAGGGGTTCTGAAGGGGTGATGGGGGGAAGCGCCTCAGCGCGCGGTCGGTGCGCGCTCGATGAAGCACGCGTCGCCGTAGCTGAAGAAGCGGTACTTTTCGCGCACTGCGTGGGCGTAGGCCTCGAGGATGCGCTCGCGGCCGACCAAGGCCGACACGAGCATCACGAGCGTGGACTTCGGAAGGTGGAAGTTCGTGATGAGCGCGTCCACGATGCGGAATTCGTACCCCGGCATGATGAAGAGGCGCGTGTCGCGCGACCCCGCCTCGACGTGGCCGACGCGGTCCGCGGCGCTCTCGAGTGTTCTGAGCGACGTCGTCCCGACCGCCACCACGCGGCGGCCCTCGGCCTTCGCGGCGTTGATCTTCGCCGCGACGTCTTCGGGCATGTGGAACCACTCCGAATGCATGTGGTGCTCGGAGAGGTTCTCGACGCGCACGGGCTGGAAGGTGCCCGCGCCCACGTGGAGCGTCACGTACTCGACGTCGACGCCCTTGGCGCGGATGCGCGCGAGGAGGTCCTCGGTGAAGTGGAGCCCCGCCGTCGGTGCGGCGACCGCGCCGGGGTGCGCCGCGTAGACCGTCTGGTAGCGGCTCTCGTCGCTCTTCTCGGGCGCGTGGGCGATGTAGGGCGGCAGCGGCACGCGGCCGAACTCCTCGAGCGCGGTGAGGACGGGTTCGGAGAAGCGCAGCGCGAAGAACTCGCCCTCGCGGCCGGTCACCTCGACCTCAATCTCGCCCTCCGTGCCGTCCTGATGCGCGAAGTAGAGCTTCGTGCCGGGCTTCGGGGATTTGCTCGCGCGGATCATCGAGATCGCGGTGTCTTCACCCGTGACGCGCTCGATCAGGGCCTCGACGGCCCCACCCGTCTCCTTGCGCCCCAAGAGGCGCGCCTTGATCACGCGGGTGTTGTTGGCGATGAGAAGGTCGCCCGGGCGGAGGAAGGTCTCGACGTCGCGGAAGGTCTTGTCCTCGAGGACGTCGCGCGTGATGTGCAGCAGCCGCGAGGCGGAGCGGTCTGCGAGCGGGTACTGTGCGATGAGCTCCGGCGGGAGCTCGAAGTCGAAGTCAGAAAGGTGCTGTTCTTGCATTTGGCTTTACCGGCCAGGAATCAATGGGAAAAGAGCGGCATTCTAACGAAAATCAGCGGCTTGAGCCGCTATGATTGCCCCCTTGACTACAAGCTAGAGGACCCTATGCGCCCCAACGACATTGAAGACGATGATGAAGAGGAGTTCCGCGGCCCGTCGAAGTCGCAGCTCAAGCGCGTGCAGCTTGAGCTCCAGGCTTTGGGGCAGCAGATGACGCGCTTTGGCGACGAGACGCTCGCCAAGATCGGCCTCCCCGAGGACGTGTACGACGAGATCGTTGAATTCCGCCGCATGAAGAGCTTCGGCGCGCAGCGCCGGCAGCTGCAGCTGATCGGCAAGAAGATGCGCGACATGGACCCCGCGGCCGTGCGCGAGGCGATCGCGCGCGCGACGGGCGAGTCGAGGGCCGCGGTGGCGCTGCTGCACCGGTGTGAGACGCTCCGCGACCGGATGATCGAGTCCGACGACGCCGTGCGCGCCTTCATCGACGAGAACAGCTCGATCGACATCCGGCGTCTGCGCGAGCTCGTGCGCTTCGCGCGCCGCGAGCGCGAGCAGCAGAAGCCCCCGAAGAGCGCCCGCGAGCTCTACCGGCTTCTCCACGACTTCCTCAACGAGCCGCTCGACCTGATGGCGAAGACGGAGGAAGCGGCGGAGGAAGCCCTCGAGCGCGGCGACGCCTGACATTTCTTCGCGGCCCGGCGAGAGCGCAGGGCCGCCACCCCCGAACGCCAACTGCAAGAAGAAGGAGCCGCGCCATGAAGCCTCCGCGCAGCGTTGAAAACGAACTCATCCTCGGCCTCGTCTCGGTCTCGGACCGCGCGAGCCGCGGCGTCTATGAAGATCAGGGCATCCCGGCGCTTGAGGCCTGGTGCCGCCGGGCGATCACGACGCCCATCAAGATCCACAAGCGCCTCATTCCCGACGAACGCTTCGACATCGAGAAGACGCTGCGCGAACTCGTGGACATCATCGGGTGCGACCTCATCCTCACGACGGGCGGCACGGGACCGGCGAGGCGCGACGTGACGCCCGAGGCGACGCTCGCCGTCGCAACGCGCGAAATGCCGGGCTTCGGCGAGCAGATGCGCGCGATCTCCGGGCACTTCGTGCCGACCGCGATCCTCTCGCGCCAGGTCGGGGTGCTGCGCGAGACGCCCGACCACGCCGCGCTCATCCTCAACCTCCCCGGCCAGCCCAAAGCGATCGCGGAGACGTTGGAAGGCCTCCGGGACGAAGCGGGGCGCCCCGTCGTGAACGGCATCTTCGCCGCCGTCCCCTACTGCATCGACCTGATCGGCGGCCCCTACATCGAGACGGACGAATCGGTCGTGAAGGCCTTCCGCCCGAAGAGTGCCCGCAGGAAGTCCGAAAAGGAGGCGCAGCCGCAGGAGAGCGCCCCCGCGGCTCCCCAACCCGAGACGAAGCCCGCTCCCGCCCCCGCTGCCACGCCGCAGCGCGAGCCCGTGCCCGCGGAGGAGACGCCGCGCGAAGCGCGCCCGGAGGCCGAGTCGGTGGAAAAGAAGGCGCCCGCGCCCCGGCCGGAAGTGAAGCGCGAGGCGCCGCGCGCGCCCGCCTTCGCCCCCGAAGACATCCTCGTCACGGGCCCCCGCACGGGCGGCACGCCCGAACTCACGGTCGTCTGGCTTCACGGCATGGGCGTGGACAACACCGACTTCGCGGCCTTCCCCGACGAAATCCGCCAGTTCAACGGCCCCGTCTGCCGGTTCGTGCTCCCCAACGCGCCGATGCGCGAGATGTCGATGCATCCGGACTATCCGCTGCGCGCCTGGTACGACGTGCCGGGCCGGCGCATCGACGAGAACGAGGACGAGCTCGGCATCCGGGAGACGTCGCGCCGCGTCGCCGCCCTGATCGATGAAATCGCCGCTGAAGGCGTGCCGAGAAGCCGCATCGTGCTCGGGGGCTTCTCCCAGGGCTCGGCCATCTCGCTCTTCACGGGGCTGAGGATGAAGGAGCCGATCGGCGGCGTCGCCGCGCTCTCGGGCTACCTGCCCCTCGCGGGACGCCTCTTCTCGGAGGCGACGCCCGCCGGCCGCCGCACGCCCATCTTCATGGCGCACGGCGACTTCGACTCGGTCGTGCCGCCCGTCATCGCGGCGAGGAGCGCCGAGGTGATCGCGCAGGTGGACTCCGACCTCATCGCGCGCACCTATCCGATGGACCATGAGCTCTGCCGCGAGGAGATGCACGACCTCGCCGCGTTCCTGCGCTCGGTCGCGGACCGCGCTGAGCGCTGAGGCCGCCTTCAGCCGCCCTGACTCAGGGCGGCGAGAAACGCTTCAAGACCGGGCGCAGCCCGGTCTTTTTTTGAGAGGATGCGGGGGTCGGCGGCGTCGAGCCCCCAGTCCACCGCGAGCGCCGGGTCGTCCCAGCGCACCGCGCCTTCGGAGGCCGGATCGTAGTAGGCGTCGGTCTTGTAGAGCACGACCGTGTGGTCGGCGAGCGCCGCAAACCCGTGCCCGAAGCCCTTCGGGATGAAGAGCATCCGGGGCGAGCCCGCCTCGAGGTCCGCCGTGAAGACGCGCAGAAACTCCGGGCTTTCGGGCCGCAGGTCCACCGCGACGTCGCGGATCGCGCCCGCGGCGCAGCGCACGAGCTTCGCCTGCGCCGCCTCCGCGCGTTGGTAGTGGATCCCGCGGATCGTACCGCGCCTGAGCGACAGGCTCTGGTTGTCCTGCACGAACCGGATGGGAAGGCCGAGCTCCTCGAAGACGCGGCCGCTCCAGGTCTCCATGAATTCGCCCCTTTCGTCGCGAAAGACGGGCGGCTCGATCAGCATGAGGCCCCCCGCTCCGAGGGGCGTCTTCTTCCATTGCGGCATTCCGGAAGGCCTCCCGCCCCGCTCCGAGGGGCAAAACAAAACCCGAACCGCTCCCAGGCCGCGGCCCGGAAGCGCCGGAGAAGCACTGCGTCTGGAGAATCCCGGCGAAACGGGCGGATAAAAAAATCCCAAACCGCTCGAAGCGGTCTGGGATCCATGTCTGGTCCCCGGAGAGAGACTCGAACTCTCACGGTTTTACCCGGCGGATTTTGAATCCGCTGCGTCTACCATTCCGCCATCCGGGGGAGAAGCCGAAGTATGCCACAACTCGATCAGCCGAGAAGGCGGATTCTCTGTCCTGGATCGCGGCGGCGCACGGCCTCCACGAGATCGCCGCCGGCGACGCCTTCGGGCGAGCGCCAGCCGGGCTCAAGCTCGAGGAGCGGCACGAGCACGAAGAGCCGCTCCTCCATCCTCGGGTGCGGGAGCGTGAGCGCGCGCGTGGCGCGCGTCTCGCCCTCAAAGGCGAGCAGATCAAGGTCGAGCGTCCGCGGCGCGTTGTGCACGCCCGCCGGGCGCACTCGCCCGTGGGCGAGTTCGATTCTCTGGAGTTCGCCGAGCAACGCCTCGGGCGTGAGGGTGGTCTCGAGCACGGCGGCGGCGTTCACGTAGTCCGGGCCCGAAGAGTCCACGGGCGACGTGTCGTAGAAGCGGCTCGCGCGCACGGAGAAGACGCCCGGAATCCGGGCAACTTCTTGAAGGGCGGCGACGAGCGCCGCCTTCGGGTCGCCGAGGTTGGCGCCGAGCGAGATCCAGGCGCGGCGCTTCTCGGCCGTCACGATTCGCTCCCCGCGGCGCCCTGCGGGCGACGGGAGCGGCGGCGCGGACGCCGGCGGCGGCGGCGTTCCGTCCCTTCGGAAGCCTCGGGGAGCTCGTCGCCCGACTCGGCCGCGGCACGGCCGCGGCGGGCGCCTCGCGGATCATGTCGGCGCGGGTCTCCTCGTCGGCGTTCGCGAAGGCGTCCCACCATTCGGGGAGCCACGCCGGAACCTCGCCCACCTGGCTGCGCAGCAGCAGGAAGTCGTACCCGGCGCGGTAGCGCGGATGGCGCACGATCGCGTACGGCGTCTTGCCGGTGCGGCGCTCAAGCCGCGCCTGCATGAGCCAGAGGTCGTGCATGTCGGCCTGGAAGCGCCGTTGAATCGAGATCTTCTGGCACTCGGTCTCGAGCACCTCGACCGAGGCCTCATGGAGCGCGGCGAGCCGCGGCACGCCGCGGGTCTCCTCGTTGTAGCGCCAGCGGCGCAGAACCTTGGGCCAGAGGAGCGTGCCGAAGAGGAAGAAGGGGGAGATCTTCTTGCCGACCGCGAGGCGCTCGTCGGTGCGCTTCAGGGCGAGCATCAGGAACTCCTCGCCCTCGGGCGAGGAGAGCATGTTGTTGAGGACGGGCAGGAGCGCCGCGGCGAGGCCGTCCTCGCGCAGGCGCTTCACGCAGGCGACGGCGTGGCCGCAGGTGAGGAGCTTCAAGACCTCGTCGACGAGGCGCGCCTGCGGCACGTTCGTGAGCAGCCTCGCCATGCGCGCGATCGGGCGCTCGGTGTTGGACTCGATCGTGAAGCCCAGCTTGGCCGAGATGCGCACGGCGCGCAGCATCCGCACCGGGTCCTCGCGGTAGCGCTCCTCGGGGTCGCCGATCATGCGCAGGCGCTTCTTCGCGATGTCCTCGAAGCCGTGGTGGTAGTCGTAGACCTCCTCGGTCTTGGGGTCGTAGTACATCGCGTTGATCGTGAAGTCGCGGCGCGCCGCGTCCTCCCACATCTCGCCGAAGACGTTGTCGGAAATGACGCGCCCATCCACGTCCTTCCTCACCCCGGCGCCCTCGAGCGCGCGGAAGGTCGAGCACTCGATGATCTCCTGACCGAAGATCACGTGCACGAGGCGGAAGCGCCGGCCGATGATGATCGCGCGCCGCTGGCAACGCTTCACCTCTTCGGGCGTGGCGTCGGTGGCGACGTCAAAGTCCTTCGGCGTGACGCCGAGGAGCAGATCGCGCACGGCGCCGCCCACGATGTACGCGCGGTAGCCGCGCGCCTGCAGCGCCTCGCAGCAGCGCTTGGCTTGCCAGGCGACGAGTTCGGGGTCGATGCCGTGCTCGTCCTTCGTGATGATGCGTGGTTCGCGCACGAGGACCGAGCGGTCCTCAGCACCGAAAAAAGACTTCACGCGGCCAACAATAGAGTCAAACATGTGAGAGGTTCATCCTGCTTCTGTTTTGAAGAGCTCGAGCGTGCGCCACCCGCGCGTCCGGGCGATGCGCCCGAGCTCCGGGTCCGGGTTGACGGCGACGGCTCCGCCGGCGGGCCTCCAGCCCGCGGCAAATTCTAAAAGAGGAAGATCGGCGGCGGAATCCGACCACGCCTCGATCCATTCAATGCCTTCGAAGACGTCTCCGGCCCGGGCCTCCGTGCGGCGCATCCAACCGCGCAGCAGCGCGACCTTTCCCGCGCCGAAGGAGTCGGATCCGACGAGACGCCCCGTGAAGGAGCCGTCCGCGCGCTCCTCGGGCGTCGCGGCGAGAACCTCCTCAATACCGAAGAGGCGCGCGATGGGTTCGGACACGAACCGGTGCGTGCCGGTCGCGAGAATCACGCGGCAGCCTGCGGCGCACCGCTCCGCGACGAGCGCGAGGGCTTCGGGCCGCACGGCCGGGCGCACGACTCGGTCGATGAACTCCGAGCGCCAGCGCTCGAGCTCCGCACGGTCGTGACGCGCGAGCATCCCGAACTGATAGTGGATGAAGTCGAGCGCGTCGAAGGCCCCCGAATTCCAGTCCTCGACGAAGCGCCCGAACTGCGCCTCAAGCTCTCCGCGCGCCGCACCCGAGCGCTCTGCGAGCCAGTAGGTCCAGGCGTCGCCCGAGTCGATCGGCAGCAGCGTGCGGTCCAGGTCGAAGATCGAAAGCTTCATGGGTGTTGGGAGTTCAGGGAAACAAGAACGCCGGCGCAGGCGGACGAAAAACGGGGCTTCAGCGGCCTTCGGCCGCTTGCGCCGCGTCGGCCGCATCGGCCGCCTCGACGATCCGGGCGGCCTCGCGCACGACCGAAACGGTCACGCGGCGCTTGGCGTGCAGTGCGATCTGATTGGCGACGTCCATCACGCGCGTGAGCGAGCGCATGTCGCGCGGCAGGTGCATCGACATCCACTGCTCCATGTCGGGCGTGAGGAGGATGCCGCGCAGAGCCGCCTGGCGCGAGAGTTCGCGGAACCGCTCCGCCTCGCCCAGGGGCGTGAGCGCGTAGCAGGTGCCGCCCAGGAGACGGTTCTTCACGCTCTCGGGGAGCGGGAGATCCTTCGGGGGCAGCCGCCCGGCACAGACGAGCCGCGCCTCGGCGTCCGCCCAGACAGCGTTCTGCAGCTGCAGCAGCTCGCGGGCGTACCCGGCGTCGAGCTGATCCACGTCGTCCACGGCGTAGCGCACGACGCCGGGCGTGAAGCGCGGCACGCGCACACCCGACTCCTTCGTTCCGGGCAGGAACGCCTCGATCAGGTGCGAGAGCCCGACGCCCTGCGGGCCGTAGAGGTAGAGAAACTTCGGCCCGCGGCCCGCGGCCATTGAACAGAGCACGGCGAGCGCCTCGGTGTTTTCGCCCGGAATGAAGTTCGCGAAGGTGGGCCTGTCGCGCTCCTGAAGCTCAGGGAGGTCCAGAAGGTACTGGTCGGGAAGAGAGCTCGAAGTGTCCACGGGTGCGCGGGATGAAGAAAGTGGGTTGCGGTCTCGGGAGGGAGTACGTACTGTCAGGGACGGCGTGCGCCGGTTTTCCGGAACGAAAGGAGTGTACTGCTTTTGCTCGGAAAAATCGGGCTCGGCGAGCCCGATCGGCGCAAGCAGGGCGGGCTTTTCGGCGCTCGGGCGCGCCCCGAGGTCTTATACTTCCGCAACTCTTTTTCCCGACGCCCTCCGCCGCGGCCCGCGCCGCGGGACCCGCCCGGGCTTCGCTCCCGGCCGGTGGGTGCCTCACCTCCCCCACGCTGTCACGAGTTTCTCCATGACCCAGCTCTCCTACGCCGCCGCCGGCGTCTCCATCGACAACGGCGATGAACTTGTCGAACGCATCAAGCCTGCCGCCAAGCGCACCCTGATTCCGGGCGTGCTCGGTTCGATCGGCGGCTTCGGCGCGCTCTTTGAAGTGAGCCGCGAGTACCGCAACCCGGTCCTCGTCACCGGCACGGACGGCGTGGGCACGAAGCTCATGCTCGCCTTCAAGCTCGGCCGCCACGACACGGTGGGCCAGGACCTCGTCGCGATGAGCGTGAACGACATCCTCGTCCAGGGCGCCAAGAGCCTCTTCTTCCTCGACTACTACGCCTGCGGCAAGCTCGACGTGGACATCGCCGAGCGCGTCGTGAAGGGCGTCGCCAAGGGCTGCGAACTCGCGGGCTGCGCCCTGATCGGCGGCGAGACGGCCGAGATGCCGGGCATGTACCCCGAGGGCGAATACGACCTCGCGGGCTTCGCCGTCGGCGTCGTTGAGAAGGACGAGATCATCGACGGCAAGTCGATCCAGCCGGGCGACGTCGTCCTCGGCCTCGCCTCCTCGGGCCCGCACTCGAACGGCTTCTCGCTGCTGCGCAAGGTGGTCGAAGTGGCCGGCGCCGACTGGGACATGCCCTTTGACGGCGCGACCCTCGCCGACCGCGCGATGGCCCCGACCCGCATCTACGTGAAGCAGGTCCTGAACGTCATGAAGCAGGTGAAGATCAAGGGCATGGCCCACATCACCGGCGGCGGCCTCATCGAGAACGTGCCCCGCGTGCTCCCCGAAGGCGTGCAGTGCCGCATCGACGGCAACTCCTGGACGCGTCCGGCGATCTTCGAGTGGCTCGAAGAGAAGGGCAACATCGACCGTCACGAGATGTACCGCGTCTTCAACAACGGCATCGGCATGGCCGTGGTCGTTGCGGCCGAGGACGCCGAGCGCGCCGTTGCGGCCTTCGAGGCCGAGGGTGAGAAGGTCTTCCGCATCGGCACGATCGAGCCGCTGCCCGCGGGCGAAGCGCCCTGCGTCGTACTCTAAGCCGCAGACCGCCGGTCAGATCTGATCAGATCAAAAGGGCCGTCTCCCCGCACCAGGGAGGCGGCCCTTTCCTTTTTCAGGGGGCGGCGGCGAGCGCGAGGCGCTCGACCGCTTCGAGCGCACCGGGAAGGAAGGGATCGAGCTTCGTCACGCCCTCCATGGACCGCAGCCACGTGAGCTGGCGCTTCGCGAGCTGGCGCGTCGCGGCGATGCCGGCGAGCCGAAAGTCGTCGTACGTGCGCTCGCCGCGCAGGTGCTCGACCGCCTGACGGTAGCCAACCGCGCGCATCGCGGGACTCTCCGGGTCGAAGTCGGGCCGCGCCGTCAGGGTGCGGACCTCGTCGAGAAAGCCCCCGGCGAGCATCGCGTCGAAGCGCGCCTCAATCAGCGCATGAAGGCGCTTGCGGTCCCCGGGCACGAGCGCCGCGGTCGTCATCGGGAAGGCGGGCCGGGGCTCGCCGCGGTGAAAGCTCGAGAGCGGGCGCCCGGTCATGCGCCAGACTTCGAGCGCCCGGCCGATCCGCTGCCGGTCGTTGGGCGCGAGGCGCGCTGCGGTCGCGGGGTCGACCTTCGCGAGGCGCGCGTGCATCGCGGGCCAGCCGAGGCGCTGAGCCTCTTCGGCGACGGCTGCGCGCACTTCGGGCGGCGTGGTCGGCATCTCGTCGATTCCTTCGCGCAGCGCCTTGGCGTAGAGCATCGTGCCGCCCACGATCAGGGGAATGCGCCCGCGCGCGCGGATCTCGGGCACGAGCCGCGTGCAGTCCTCGACGAACTCCGCCGCACTGTAGGGCTCGCCGATTTCGCGGATGTCGATCAGGTGGTGGGGCGCGAGGGCGAGCTCCTCGCGCGTCGGCTTCGCGCTCCCGACGTCCATGCCGCGGTAGACGAGCGCGGAGTCGATCGAGATGATCTCGACGGGGTGCTTCTTCGCAATGGCGAGCGACAGGGCGGACTTCCCCGAGGCCGTGGGCCCGAGGAGAAGGAGCGCCTGCGGGCGCGCGGCTTCGTCAATGGCAGCGGTCATCAGCGGCCCCTCATGAAGAGTCGGTCAAGTTCGGTCATGCTGAGCGTGGTCCAGGTGGGCCGCCCGTGGTTGCACTGGTCGGCGCGCTCGGTGCGCTCCATGTCGCGCAGCAGCTCCTCCATCTCGGGGAGCGACAGCCTGCGGTTTGCGCGGAAGGCGCTGTGGCAGGCCATCGTCGAGAGCATGCGGTTGCGCAGCACCTCGATCGCCTCGGTCGCGGCGTAGTCCTTGAGGTCGTTCAGCACCTCGTGGAGGAGCGCCTCGAGCTCGGGCACGGGCACGTCGGAGAGCATCGCCGGGATGCTGCGCAGCACCACGGACCCCGAATCGGCCGCGGTGACGTCGAGCCCGAGGTCGCTCAACTTCTCCGCCGACTCCTCGAAGGCCGCGTACTCGAGCGGCGTCACCCGCACGACGATCGGAATGAGGAGCGGCTGCACGGAGAGCTTCTTCGCGTCCATCGCGCGCTTCAGGCGCTCGTAGAGCACGCGCTCGGCCGCGGCGTGCATGTCCACGATCACGAGCCCGTCGGCGTTTTCGGCGAGAATGTAGACGCCGCCCACCTGCGCGAGAGGCCGCCCCAGGCGTCCCGTGCCGCCCGTGTCGGCGGCGTCGCGCCCGTCGCGGTCGGTGAAGAGCGTCGGCGCGGCCTCCGGTTTCGGAGCCGCCTGAGTTGGCGGCTCCGGCCGGGAGGGCTCCGCGGGTTCGTCCGAAGGGGCGTCGTCGCGCGCCTGCGCCTCCGGAGGCGCGCCGCCGTAGAGCGCCATCGCCGAGGCGACGGCGGCCTGCGAGGGGCGCTTCGGAGCGCCGAAGCCGCCCGATCCGCCGAAACCGCCGAAGGCGGACTGAGGGGCGCACCCTTCGCCCCCGCGGGCGCGAAGACCGGGGAAGGCCGGCCGGTCGGCGTCGGGCGGGAGCCCGAAGGGCGATGCGGCGGCG
>CAJKCQ010000048.1 GCA_905198475.1 uncultured Sutterella sp.
TTTCTCCAAGCTGCACGGCATGATCCTCAGCATGGATTTGTTGCAATTTCATCGGATGCGCCACATTCCTCCCCATGAATGAATTCAGGGGCTTCCTGCGGCGGATTCCGTGAACTGCGGCACCCTCACGGACTCGTCGGAGAAGAGGCCGCCGTGAACGAAAGGAAATTCAAGAAGCAGAGGATCGACGTCCAGATCTCTTTTTTCTTCGGGAATATCAAGAACTTTGAAGAGTTCAAGGAGCGCAGCACGCATGAAGCGCGGCGGAACATCGCGCAGGTAGTCGTGGAACTGGCTTTTATGGTTGAAGAGCCCTGCGTCTTCGGCATAGAGACAGAAGACGAGCCGCACGCAGAGCTTGTTGAGGCTTGCCCTCACCGCCTCGGAATCCTTCTCACGGTACTGCGCGAGAAGACCGTCGTAGAGGCGACCGACGAGCTCGCCCGCGGCGATGGAGAGCCGGGTTTCCGGTCGGACGTTCTCGTCGCCTGCGTCCACGAGGAACTCGAGCCGATGGTACTCACGCTCGAGGTCCTTGAGCTGTACGACCTCAACGGCGGTCGGGTCGTCCGCATCGAGATCGTGAATCTCGAAGGTTTCGAAATTGCTGGCGACCACCCAACGCGGACTGTCGCGACCCGCGAGGTTGTCGGCATAGCGCTTGCCCTGTTGGAACGGCGTCAGCGTCGAGCCGTCGGACTGGGGTTCGAGCTTGTCGAGCGGATGGCCGAGGCCCTTCTGTTCGATCAGAACGCGCGTGGAGGGAATGCGGACGTCGATGAAGCCGAGATGACGGCGCTTTGTTGGGTTCGAGCGGTCGTAGACCTTCTGCTCGAAGATCAGCATGCCTTCCGGGTCCTTGACACCGAAGACGTCCTTGAGGAGCGAAATCCAGAAGCTCTGGCTCTGGCCCTCCCCCTTCTCGTAGCCCTTGCCGGACCACTTCTCGATGAATTTGCGGGCGCCTCGACGGCGGTCAAAGGCGGTTTGGGAACTCAAGATGCTGCGTGTACTCGGAGATGGAGGGACTTGGCGCCGACAGCTCCGCTGCGGATCGTGTCGGTGATGACCGGCGAATGAAGAGATCCTAACAAAAGCCACGCACTCGTGAAGGTACCATAAAATAAGGAGCGGGCGGAGATCCCGTCCTTGGGAAACCTCCGCCCTGCTCTTCAGCTTTGAAAGTGCATCAGCCGCGCTTCGCCGCCCAGATGCGGAAGAAGCTCTCGGCCGCGGCCGCAAGGTTTTCGGGCGCATCGCGCATCGCGTCGCCCAAGGTGGCCGGAGTGCGCAGGATCGGCAGCACCGCCGTGACGCCGAGCTTGTAGAGGGCCTCGAGTTCGCGCTGATCCGCGGCGACGCTTCCCGCGAAGACCACTACCGGCGTGCCGGACGCCCGGCGCGCGATGCCCGCCGCGACCTTGCCGCCCTTCGTCTGGGCGTCCACGCAGCCCTCGCCCGTCACGATGAGATCGGCGGTCTTGGCGGCCTCCTCGAACTTCATGAGGTCGAGGAGCGCGTCGATGCCGGAGACGAGGCGGCCGTTGAGGAACGCCGCCACGCCCGCACCCGTGCCGCCCGCGGCGCCGCCGCCGGGGAGATCGTTGATCCGCGCGCCGCGCTTTTCAAAGAGCGAGGCGACGTGGCGCAGACCCTCATCGAGGCGCTTCACCTCGTCAGGGGTGGCGCCCTTCTGGGGCGCGAAGACCTCCGCCGCCCCGTCGGGCCCGTAGAGGGGGTTCGAGACGTCGCAGAGGGCTTCGATGCGGGGACCGCCCTTCTTCTGGAAGAAGAAGCCGTTCAAGCGGATGGAGCGCACCTGGCCGAGGGTCTCGCCCGTCGGCACGAAGGGACGGCCCGCCTCGTTGATGAACTGGGTGCCGAGGGCCGCGGCCATGCCGCAGCCGAGGTCGGTGGTGGCCGACCCGCCCAGCGCAATCACGATGCGGGTGTGACCGACTTGCAGCGCATGCGCGATGAGCTGCCCGACGCCCAACGTCGTCGTGCGCATGGCGCTCCAACCGGGGAGGCGCTTGCCCAAGCCCGCGGCTTCGGCCAGCTCGATCACGGCCGTCGGCCCGATCGAGAGGTAGCGCGCCTGCACGCGCTGCCCGCAGGGGCCGGTCACCGGCACGGGCAGAAGCGCCCCGCCCGCGGCCTTCTGGACGACGGCGAGCGTGCCTTCGCCGCCGTCGGCGACGGGCCAGGAGACGATTTCAGCATCGGGGAAGACCTTCCTCGCCGCCTCCTCGAGAATGGACGCGGCGCGGTGCGCGGAAAGCGAACCCTTGAAACTGTCGGGGAGGAGAAGGATCTTCACGGAGAAACCTCTTGGGGAATGGTCGGGTGTGCGCTTCGACCGGACGCGGATGCGCCCGCCTGCGGGTGAGGCCTGCAGGCGAGCGCGGCTCCCGGCGGGGGGGAGAAGCAATGCGAAAGTTTTACCGCAGGATGATACCTGCGGCCCGCTGATTTTGAATCGGGAGTTGTCTCCCTCCCGGCCGCTCTCTGATGCGGATCAGGGGAAGACCACGTCGCGCGCGGGCGGGAGCGCCTTCACCATGCCCTTGCCGAGCATCCAGGCGCCGACGCGCTCGACCTCGGCCTCGGTGGGCAGAGGAGCAAGACCGTCCTTCGTCCCGAAGACCGACCACTTCGGCATCACGTAGCGCTCGGCCCCGGCGGGAGGGAGCAGACGCTTCTCGACCATGAGGCGGCGGAACTTCACCGGGTCGGACTCAATGCGGTGCGCGGCCTCGGAAAGCGCCCCGCGCAAGGCCGTCACAACGGCCTCCGTGACGGCCGTTTTCTTGAAGGCCACGACGGCCAGGGGCTCGGCAAGGTTCGAATCATCCCAGAGCGTGCGCCCGCCCTTCGCCTCAACGACCGAGGCGAGCGGCTCAGGGAGCAGCGCCGTGTCCATCTTCCCGGCGAGGAGCAGCTGCAGCCGGATCGGGATCTGCTTGATCTCGATCTTCTTGAGCCGGTCGGCCGGAAGGTTCTCCGTCTCCTCCATGCGCGTGAGGAGATAGTCGATGATGGTCGCCGAGCTCATCGCCGTCTCGACGGGAGCGCCCTTTCGAAGGTCGTCGAAGTTCTGCAGGCGCTCGGCGGCCTTGGGGGAGGCAAGGAGCGCGAAGTTCCGCGTCCCCGCGTGCGCGCGCGTCGCCGTCACGGCGACTGCCTGCGGGATGCCGCCCGCGTACTGCAGGAGCACGTTCATGAGGTCACCGTAGTGGCCGTCAAGCTCGCCCGCGCGCATCGCGGCGCCCAACTCCACCGCCGAGCGGAAGGGAACGAGCGTCACCTCGAGCCCCGCACGCGTGAAGCACCCCTCGGATTCGGCCGCGTAGAGAAGCACCGCATCCGATGCGGGCAGCGTGCCGATCCGCAGGGCGGCGGCCTCACTCGCGGCGGCGCCCAACCCGCAGCAGAGAGCCGCGGCGCAGAGGGCCGCACGCTTCAACGCTCCTTGGAAGCGGCGTGTGAGCGGCTCAGACGAATGGGAACGGAACTGAAGGGACATAAGAGACTCCTCGAAGAGACGGCGCTATTGTACACGTGCACAACGGCGGAGGCCGCCTCAATCCGCATGAGAAAAGAGCCGGGAGAGCGAGCCTCTGCCGCGCATCGAGGAGCCTCGAGGCGCTCCGCATCATTAGAATGCGACGAACACGTTGAACTACCTCACGAGGTGCGCCCATGTCTTTCGCCGCCGCCCAAGCGTGGCTCGCCGAACGCGGCTTCCAAGACCGCATTCATCGTTTTTCGGGTTCGAGCGCCACGGTCGAGCTCGCCGCCCACGAGATCGGCGTCGAGCCCGCGCGGATCGCCAAGACCATGGCGGTGACGGGTCCCGAGGGCCCGATCCTCATCGTCGCCGCGGGGGACATGCGACTCGACGGGGGAAAGTTCAAGCGGACCTTCCGCGTGAAGCCCCACTTCATCGCGCCCGCTGAGGTTGAAGCCGCGGTCGGGCACGTCCCGGGCGGGATCTGTCCCTTCGGCGTGAAGGCGGGCGTCCCCGTCTACCTCGACCTCTCGCTCAACGCCTACCCGACCGTCTGGCCCGCCTGCGGCGACGAATCGAGCGGCGTGGAGCTCACGCCCGACGAGCTCGAGCACGCCGTGGTGAGCGCGGGCTGGGTCGACCTCACGCGCCCGCCGAAGACCGAACTCTGACCGAAGGCCGGCCGCTCATCGTCGCGTCCTCTACTCGACTCCGAGCGCCCTCCTTCCCGGCGCTTCAGCCTCCCCGAAAACCTCCGACCTCAGGACCCGACCGACCTCCGCCCATGTCCATCCGCACCCTCGTTGAAACCTACCGCACCCTGCGCCAAAGCCCGATCTGGCGGCTGCTCGCCGCCGACACCGGCCCCGTCTCGATTGCGATTCTGCAGGCGCTCCTCTTCGACGCCGAGCGCGAGCTCCCGGCCTCGGTCTTCCTCGAGCGCCTCGTGCACGCCTACGCCGAAGGAGCGGACGCCACAATCACGCGCGAAGAGGCGCGCATCCTCGCCTCGCGCTGGGTGAAGGACGGCTACATCGTCTGCCGGCTCGTTGAAGGAAGGAGCGAGGAAACGTACGAGCTCACCGCCGCCGGGCTCGAAGCGATCCGCACGCTTTCGCGCTTCCAGATGAAGCGCTCCGGGCCCACGGAGTCGCGCCTCGAGATGGTGACCCACGCGATCGAGCGGCTCGCGGCCGACTCCGACCGCAGCAGCGCCGGGCGCATCGCGCAGCTCGAGGCGGAGAAGCGCCGCATCGACGAGGAGATCGAGGCGATCCGCGCGGGCAAAAGCGCCTCCATCTCGAAGGAGGCTGCGCTCGACCGCGTCGCCGAAATCTTCGAGCTCGTCGGCGAACTCGAAGCCGACTTCCGGCGCGTGCGCGAGGAATTTGAGCGCCTCAACCGCGCGTTCCGCGGACGGATCCTGCAGAGCGCCGACTCCCGCGGCGTCATTCTCGACACGTTCTTCGAGGGCTACGAAGGCATTGAAGAGAGCGATGCGGGCCGCGCATTCTCGGCCTTCTTCCGGCTCCTCACCGACCCCCGGGCGGAGGCCGACTTCGAGGACGCCCTGAGCCGCATCGCCCAACGCGACTTCTACCGCGCGCTTTCCATGGACGAGCGCCGGCGGCTCTCGAACCTCCGCAACGGCCTCGTCGAGCGCGCCTGGAGCATCAACAACGTAATGATGCAGCTCGCGCGCTCCTTGAAGGACTTCGTGCAGACGAGGAGCTACGTCGAGGAGCGGCGCCTCGGAAACCTCATCCGTGAAGCCCGCCGCGCCGCGCTCGGCCTCGCGAAGACGATCGGCGTCAAGGAGGGGCTCCTCCCGGTGACGCTCCCCTCCGCCCAGGTGCGCTCGATCGACCAGTACGTCTTGGACGACTCCGAGGAGATGCCGATGGACGTGGAGATCGGCCGCGCCGAGCGCCCCGAAGTGGATGCGCTCGCGGTCTTCGAGCGCATCCTCGCGGCGGAGATCGACTACCCCGCGCTCATGCGCACGGTCGAGGCGCTCCTCACGGCCGCTGGGGCGCCGGAGCGCGTCACGATCGGCGAGGTCTACGGGGCGCTCGCCGTCAAGCAGGGCCTCGGCTCCGTGGTGGGGCTCCTCTCGCTCGCCACCCGCTACGGCGAGCCCGGCGCCCCCGGAATGCCGGGCGACTTCGCGCCCGACGCCGCCCTGCGCGAGGCTGCGGCCGACCGCGACATGGCCACGGCCGACTACGCCGTCCCCGAGAAGCCCGTGATGCTCGACGAAGCGCTCTCCTGGCGCGACCGAAACGACGCCGAAAGGAGCGCCCGCATTCCGCTCTACTGGTTCACGATGACCTCGGTCGAGCGCATGCGCGCCTCGCACCGCTGGCGGTGACGCACCGACCGTACGGACGAAACCGCAGAAGAACATTTCCCGAAAGGACTCCCCCTCAAGATGACCATCTCCTACGACCTCCCCGACGACGACGTCGCCGCCGACGGCCCCGACGCAAAGCCCAAAGCCCCCGCCCCCGAACCGCTCTACCCGGGCGACACGGGGACGCTCCCCGCCGAAACGCGGCAGGTGCTAGTCAACCTGCTCCGCGGCCCCTACTTCGAGCGCAGCCGCAGCGTACGGCTCTGGGAGGTCCTCAAGGTGAACGAAAAGCTTGTCCGCGAGCGGCTCTCCGACCTCTACCTCGACCTGCTGATCGACGACGAGTTCGGCGTCGCCTTCTGCCGCAGGCCCGACCTCGGGGACCTTGAGGCGCCGTCGCTGCTCAACACGGTGCGCCTCAGGTTCCTCGACTCGGCGATGCTGCTCGAACTCCGCGACCGCCTGATGCGCGCCCGCGCCGGGGGCGAGCGCGCCGTCGTGACGAAGGTGGAGTTGGCGGAAATGCTCCGGCTCTTCGACCGCGCGGCCGACCAGAACGCGCCCGTCTTCCAGAAGCACTTCATGGGCGTCATCAAGCGCCTCACCGAGCGGCGGATCCTCCTTCAGCTCAAGTCGGGCGACGCGATGGAGATCAGCCCGGTGCTCCCGCTCCTCTTCCCCACGGCAGACATCGAAACGCTGCGCGCCGCGTACGTTCGCCGGATGATGAACGACGCCGCCTCCCCCGAGGAGAAGGCGGAGCTCGGCCGCCGCTACGAGATGCTCAAGGCCGAAGGCGCCGCCATCGAGCTCACCGACGATGAAGCCGGCGAGGCAGACGAAGCCGACGAAGGAGAAGCCCGATGACCAATTCGCTTCTTCAGGGCTTCGTGCAGTGGCGCATCAAGCGCCTGCAGGTCTTCAACTGGGGGACCTTCAGCAACATTCACGACATCCCGATCTCCCCCACGGGCTTTCTCTTCGTGGGCGCTTCGGGGTCGGGGAAGTCCACGCTCCTCGACGCCCTCGTGACGCTCCTCTTCCCCAATCCCGCCTACAACGCCGCCGCGCGCGAGGGCGAGGGGCGCAGGAGCGACCGCAGCCTCCTCACCTACGTCCGCGGCGCCTGGTCCACGCAGTCGGACGCCGAAGCGACGGGCGGCCCGCGCGCGAAGGTGCAGTACCTGCGCCGTGAGGCGACCTTTTCGGCGGTCGCCGTAACCCTGGTGGACACCTGCGGCGCCGAAACGACGCTGATGCTCGTCGCCTGCATCAGGAAGAGCGCCAACGAAGAGTCCGCGATCAACCGGCAGTACTTCATCATCAACGGCGCCTACAGCTTCAACAAGGCGGACTTCGAAGGCTTCGTGAAGTCGCAGTTCGACTGGCGGTGGCTGAAGTCGCGCCTCCCCGAATTGACGAGCTTCACGCGCTTCAACGCCTACATGGACGCCTTCTGCGACCGCTTCGGGATCCGCCACCCCGCGGCCCTGAAGCTTCTCGCCAAGGCCCAGTCGGCGAAGAACCTCGGCGAGCTCAACACGTTCCTCAGATCCTTCATGCTCGAGGAGCCGCGCACCTTCGAGATGGCCGAACGGCTCACGGCCGAATTCGACGACCTCTCGAAGGCCCACCAGGAGGTGCTCACCGCCAAGGCGCAGTGCGAGATCCTCACCGCGGCCCGCACGGCCTGGGACAAGTGGCGCATTGAAACGGTCCGCCGCGAGACGCTCGAACGCGAGCGCGACGCGCTCCCCTGGTGGGTTGAGGAAACCAAGCGCCGCCTTCTCGCCGAAGAGCTCCCGAAGCTCACCGCACGGCGCGAAGACGCCGAACGCACGAAGCGCACGGCCGAGGACGAGCTCGACGCGGCCGTCAAGCGCCTCGAGGACCTGAGGCTCGAGCACGCGCAGGCGGGCGGTGCGGCGATCGCGCGTTTGGTCGAGCGCATCGAGAACCAGCGCACCGAACTCGCCCGGGTCGAGGTGAAGGAGCGCAGCGCCCGGCGCAGCGCCGCCGCGCTCGGCCGCGCGCTCCCCGACCAGTCCGCCGCCTGGCCCGGGTTCGTCGAGGAGATGCGCGGCGTGCTCGAGCAGGAAGCCTCCGAAGCCGACGGCCGCAGAACGCGCCTCTACGAGCTCGCGGGCGACGAGCGCGAGAAGAAGAAGGCCTTCGAAGAGACGGTGGCCGAAGTGCAGTCGCTGCGCGCCCGGCCCTCGAACATCCCGGCGAAGAACCTCGACCTGCGCGCCGAACTCGCGGGCGAGCTTGGGCTCACGGAGGAGGACCTCCCCTTTGCGGGCGAACTCCTGCAGGTAAAGCCCGAGGAGGCCCCATGGCAGGGCGCGATGGAGCGTGTGCTCCACAACTTCGCGCTTTCGATCCTCGTGGACGACCGTCACTATGCGGCCTTCACGGAGCTTCTTGAAAAGAAACGCCTCCACGGGCGCGTCGTCTACTACCGCGTGCGCGGCGCGCGCGACTTCGACGGGTTCTTCCGCCCGCGGAGCATCGCCTCGAAGCTCGACTACAAGGCCGGCCGTTGGTTCAAGTGGCTCGCGGCCGAATGCGCCGCGCGCTTCCCGCACCTCTGCGCGGAGACGCTCGAGGAATTCCGCCGGGTCGACCAGGCCGTGACCCGCGCGGGCCAGGTGAAGCACTCGGCCGAGCGACACGAGAAGGACGACCGCACCGCCGTGGACGACCGCCGCCGCTGGGTGACGGGGTTCACGAACAAGGAGAAGCTCGCCGCCTACGAGGAGGACGCGCGGCGCTTGGCCGAGACCGTCTCCGCGATCCAGAAGGAGATCCGCGACGTCGAGGAAAAGGCGAAGAACGCGCAGGAGCGGCTCGCCGCCGCCTCGGCCCTCATCAACACCGAGTGGGTGGAGATCGACGCCGCGGGCTGCCGAGGTCGGCTCGAGGGCGCCGAAGCGAAGCTCGCGACGCTGCAGTCCGAAAACTCGGAATTGAGGCGCCTCGACGAGGAGATCCGGCGCGCTGAAACACTCAAGCGCGCCCGCATGAAGGCGCTCGCCGACGCAGGCGCCGACTTCGAGAACGCCCTTCGCGCCGTCGCGAAAAACAACGAACAGGCCGAACGCGCCCAAAAGGCCCTCGCGCGCCTCTCAGCCGCTGCGGCCGCCGGAGGCGTGCAGCGCCCGCCGGTCGAATCCTTCACCGCGCTCGACCGCCGTGCGACCGAAGCCGGCACGCTCGTCCTCACGCTCGAAAACCTCATCGACCGGCGCAGCGCCCTCACGGACGCCGTCAACGAGGAGCTCTCGGACGCGCGGCAGAAGGAAACTCTCCACGCCGCGGGCGTAACGGCCAGGTTCGGCGAGTACCTCGCGAAGTATCCCGGCACGGCGGCGGAGCTCGACGACTCGTTGGAGTCGGCGCCTGAATTCTTCCGCAAGCTCGAGGAAATCGAGAAGGACGGCCTGCCGCGCCACGAGCGCCGCTTCAAGGAGCTTCTCGAGACGCAGTCGCTGCAGCACTTCACGACGCTCAACCACGAACTGAAGAAGGCCCGCGCGGACATCATCAGCCGCATGGCGATGGTGAACGCATCGCTCGCCGACGCCCCCTATTCGCGGCTCGCCGACGGCGACACGCACCTCAGGATCGAGGTGAAGGACCTGCGGCTCGCCGACGTCGAGGCCTTCCGCACGGAGTTGGGCGAACTCATCCAGAACGCTTGGGCCGACGACGTCACGGACGCCCAAGCCGAAGCCCGCTACCAGTCGATCGCGCGCTTCGTGGACCGCTTCAAGTCCGCCGACGCCGCCGACCAGGAATGGCGCCGTACGGTCCTCGACGTCCGCCGCCACGTCGCCTTCACGGCGGTGGAGTTCAACGCCGCGGGCGAAGTGATCGAAACCTACTTCTCGGGGTCGGGCAAGTCGGGCGGCCAGCGCCAGAAGCTCACGACCACGTGCCTCGCGGCGGCGCTGCGCTATCAGCTGATGAGCGACGCCGCCTCGGGCTCGCCCGAGGTGTCGCTCCCCGTCTTTGCGCCCGTGATTCTCGACGAGGCGTTCGACAAGGCCGACAGCGAGTTCACCGACATCTCGATGAACATCTTCCGACGCTTCGGCTTCCAGATGATCGTCGCGACGCCCGAAAAGTCCGTCGTGACGCTCGAGCCCTACATCGGCGGCGCCTACTACGTCGTGATGGAGAACCGCCGCCATTCGAGCGGGCTCGCCGTCACGTACGACGACGAGACGGGAAGGCTCGACTTCAAGCGCCTCTACGCTCCCGTGCCCAAGGCCGCGCCGAAGCTCAAAGCGAACGGCATGAGCGACGACGCGGGATTGGGCGGCCTCGACGCCCTGATGGCCGCGGCCGCCTCGGAGATCCTTGAAACCGAGCGCGACGCCCCTGAGGAGCTCCCGCCGCCGCCCTCGCTCTTCGGGACGGAGGCGTCGTCGTGATCCGGACGGTCGAGGAGACCGCGGCCGCCTTCGCCCGGGCATTCGCGCGCAGTTCCAGCCTCTGGCTCGCCGAAGAGGCGGCCCGCCGCCGCGGCTGCGCGGGTGCTGCGGCCGCTCCGGCCGAAGATGCGGCCACGCAAGAGGCCGCTCACGAAGCATCCGCCTTTCCGCTCGAGCGCCCGCTCGGACGCGTGACGGAGGCCGAGGCCGCGGCCGGCCTCGTGGAACTCAAGCGCCTCTCCACCGAATGGCGGCGCTTCGGCGAAGCGCCCGGGTGGACGGTCTCCTGGCGGGCGGTGCGTTGGCGCGGGCTTGGCGTCAAGACCGAGCTCCCCGCGCGGGTCGCCGTTGATTCGCCCGAATCCCTCTGCCGGGTGCTTCACGCGCTCCGCGTCCCCGGAATCCCCTCGCCCGAAGGTTGGGCCGCGGCGCTCGAGCGCGCGCTCGAACTCATCGACCGCTTCGCCCGTCTCGACGGGGTCGCCAAAGACCAGCGCCCCACCGAAGGCCGCGCACGGATCCTGAACCTCTTGAAGGCGCTCCGGCCTACGGGCGTCCACTCCTCGAGCGACATGGCGGACGAGGACTTCCGTCGGCTCATCGACGTCGCCGGGTGGCTGCTCGAACATCCCGACTCCGGGCTCTTCGTGCGGGAGCTTCCGGTCGAAGGCGTGGACACCAAATGGTTTGAGACCCACCGCACGGCGCTCTTCCGGCTCTGGAACTTCGCCCGCGGAGTGATGGGAGAGCCGGCGGCGGCTTCGCCCGCGGAGTTCCTCACCGCCGCGGGGCTGCGCGAAAAGCCCGTCTTCGTGCGCGTGCGGCACGCCGGACACTGGACGGGCGGAGATCCGGATGAAGTCGTGCAGCTCACGCTCGAGCGGTTGGCCGCGGATCCAACCGATCCGGCCGACGCTCCGGCCGTCCTCATCATCGAGAACGAGCAGACGGGACTCTCCGTCGAGACGGACCCGTCGGTGCCGATTCTGATCGGTCTCGGCTACGGCGTCGCGGCGCTCCGGAACGTCCCGTGGCTCGCCCAACGGCGGATCCTCTACTTCGGCGACCTCGACACCCACGGCCTCGCGATCCTCGCCGAATGCCGGCGGGCGCTGCCGCAGACCGAGAGCGTGCTCATGAACCGCGCGGTCTGGGAGGAATGGCGGCGGCTCGCCGCGCAGGAGCCCGTCCCGGTCGCGAAGCGCCCCGTAGGGCTCACCGCTGAGGAGGCGGCGCTCTTCGACGCCCTCAAGGCCGTGAAGGGGCGCCTCGAGCAGGAGCGGATCCCGCTCGCGGTGGTGAATCGGGCGGTGGCGGAGGTGCTCAGCGGCGAAGCGCACCGCCCCAAAGCGCCACAAAACTAAACGCCGAAGGCCTCGGTTTCCCAGCCGTTGCGCACGAAGACTCTGTCGCAGCAGGCCTTCACGCCCACTCGGATTGTCCCGACGGCGCCGAAGGTGCGCCAGGTGCGGCTTCGAAACTGTGCGAGCCAGGCGTCCGCAGCGTCGTTGCGGAGCCGCCAGACCTCGTGCGCTTGCGCACCCATTTCGAGAACGCCCTGGGCAGCGGGCCTTCAACCTTTCTCCATGCCGTCCCCAGATCTTCCAAAAGATCTCGGTACGAGAGCTTTCCGAGCAGCCCTGCCCTCTGCGCCTTGTGCCGCATCCGGCAGGTGAGCACGGTCGTCAGAAAGTTGATGAATACCGAACCGCGGGCGGAGAAATCTCCCTGTCCATTGGTGCGGTCGAACAGCTCATCGTTTTTGTAGGCGTCGAAGACCTGTTGACGACGCGCGCGGTCCTCGAATCGAGCGGTGCTTCGGACCGGCGGCCGCTCGAGGACTAGTCGACCGCCGTCACGAAGACGTCCTCACCGCGGCGCTTCTCCTCCTCCTGAGCCCGGGAGGCCTCGATCAGACCGCGGACGTAGGCGCTGCCGCCCATCTTCATCGCGTAGGCGTAGAGATCCTGATTGAGGCGCATCGTGAGAACGCAGTTGAGGGACACGGGAAGGCGGGGCCGGCCGCGGGGGCGGGGAGGCGTCGTCTGCTGGGATTTGTCCTTCGGGGAAAGAGACATCGGCGTGATCCTTAAATCGGGTTGTCAGGCGGGGGATTCTAGCGCAAACACCCGGTTGATTCAGCGACTTGACTCATTCGATAAGCCCTACGGCCGCCGCGCATGCCCGAAGATGCGGCAAGCCTCCCCGCAGGGCCCTGATCCTCCACTACAAAGCGAGTTCCGGTGGAGAATGGGCGCCATCCTGCGTTCGGCGGATAGTACGGGCGCCATTCATTTTTTGAACAGCGCTCCATCGCCCACCGGCCGACACCCCAGCCGCACCGGATGCCCGGGTGAGCGCTCCATCGAAGCCGAATACATCCTGCAGAAGCGCATCCTCCTGCGTGTCGCGACCGCCGCGCCTTCGATGTGAATTCCACAGGCGCAGCTCACTGCTCCGCCCGTCGCCGCCGCCACGACTTCGGCCAGACGGCGGGCGGGCGTCTCGTCCTTGTGACCGAGCCGGTTGATGACGGAGCTCGTCGCCGAGACGCCGCTCCCCGTGAGGCTCGGACGGGCTTGGGCGAGCACTACCGCACCCCCGTGCGGGCCGTCGCCGCCCCTGAGAACGAGCGCCGCGTCCGCCCCCAGCGGAATCACCGTGAGCACCAGGAGGCACCGTCCGGCCGTACGCTGAAGGTTCGGCAGGATGCGACCGCCTCTCCGCCCGCTTCTTCTCTTCGGTGGTCAGGAGCGGTTATGAACCAACGCCCTGAAGTCCGCCTCCAGCCGGGATTCAGCCGCGGCCTGGGCCGCCCTCTCCCGCTCGAGCGCATCGCGCGAGGCCGAGAGCTTCGCGCCCACCGAGTCGAAGAGCTTCGCGAGCTCCTCGGGCTGCGGGCCGCACGCAACCGCGCGCTCGGCGACGATGTGCTTCGGATCGAGCACCCGACGGAAGGCCGCCTCGTCAAGCGGAAAGTCTGCGGCCAGATCCGGCAGGTCCCGACCCACCTCGCCCACGAGCTCCGTCCAGAGGCGGCGCATCTCCTCGATGGGGAAGTCCTTCGGCGTGAAGCCCTTCGTCCGCGCGACGGTCACCATGCGATCGCCAGTGCATGACCCACGCGGAAGGGAACACGGAAGCGACGCATCAGCACGTCGGCGAGCTCCTGCGAGGCCGTCCAGTCGAGGTTGAGCTCTTCAAGGGCGCGCTCGGGATTGACGCGAAGCATGCCGAGCACCGCCGCGAAGGCCTCGAGCACGTCGGAGGCCTCCGCCACGAAGGCGCGGTTCACCTTTTCATCCTTCGCGTCGTACATGCCGGTCGGGAGGTTGTGCGCGCGCATCACCACGCTCTGGAGTTCGGCGAGCACGACGCCCGCGTCGCGGCGCACGTCGATGAGCGGACCGGGATTGCGCTTCTGCGGCATGGCGCTCGAGGCGTAGGTGGCGCTCACGAGGATCCAGGGACGCGGCTGGGCGTACTGCTGCATCACTTCGGCGATGAACTGCCCGACCTGCAGCATCGGATGCACGAGCACAAGCGCAGCCTCGACGGCAACGTCCGTCCCCGACACCTGCCCGGCGTCGAAGGTGTTCTCAACGGGGCGCGAAAAGCCGAGGTAGTCCGCCATGCCGACGCGGTCGAGCAGCCAGCCCGTGCCGTTCAGAACGCAGGACCCCATCGGGCACTCATTGAGCCGCGCATAGAAGGACCGGATGCGGTCCGCATCCCGCAGGAAGGCCGCGGCATGGGCGAGCAGAAAGTGCGCCAAGTTCGAGGGCTGCGCGGCGACGCCGTTCGTGTAGCAGGGAATGAGGACCTCGCGGTTCTCCCCGGCCATCTTCACGAGCGCGGCGGCGACGGCGTTCACCGCGGCGAGGAGCCGGAGCGCTTCGTCGCGCAGAATCGCGCGCTGGAAGGTCGAATGGATGTCCTGGCTGCTGCGGCCCGCATGCATGAGGGTCGCCTCGAGCCCGGCCTTCGCCACGACGAGCGGTTCGTAGCGGATGTACATCTTCGGCCGGGGGCGCCCGGGGAGGGCCTCGTCGGCCGCGACCGCTTCGACCGCGCTACCGAAGCGCCGGGCCTCGTCCCGCGTGAGGAGCCCGCGGGCTGTATTGGTGAGGAGCGTTGCCTTGTTCACCTGCGTGATCCAGAAGAATTCGTCGCGCCCGGGCGCACCCTGCCAGGGCTTCAGATCCTCTTCTCGGCCGGCGGCCCCCGTAGAATTCAAACCCAACGTCATTTCAAAAATTCCCTTTTTTTCAGTGATCAACCCCAAAAGTCGGCTAATGCCTACTCAGAGTCTTCCGCCGGAAGGGTCTCTTCCAGATCCTTGGCTCCAAAGGTTTGCACTTCGTCGGAATAGAGCATCCTCAGGAACAGCTGATCACGTTTGATCATCTCGGTTGACCAACGCTTTCTGGCGAACTCATTCTGCACCGTCACTGTTTCCACACAGTCAAACCAAGCCATCAAACCGCCGCAGAGCGTGATGTTCTATGGCCTGCACGGTGCAGGCAAAACCGTGCTGCTCAGGAAGCTCCAGGATGATGCTTCGGCGTTCGGCGCGCTCCCTCTCTCGATCGAAATCAACCGCACGGCTTCGCTCGCAGCCCTGCTCGTCCCGGCATTCAAAGGGCTCCTGATCCATCTCTCTTTTCGCGAATCAGCCAAAAACAAAATCGACAGCGCGCTGGGTGCACTCAGAAGCTTCGTCGACTACATTCGGACCAAATGCCCTGACGTCGAAGTATCTCTCGACGTTCCAAAGCTTCCCGGAGTGGCAGACAGCGGAAATTTCATTCTTGATTTGACTCAATTGCTCTGTCGAATCGGCGAGGTTGCGCGCGACGCCAGGACGGCGGTCATCATTTTCGCCGATGACGTACAGTTCCTCTCAAAGGAGGATCTCAGCGCACTTCTGAGCGCTCTCCATCAAGCCGGTCAGAGATTCCTCCCGGTCATGATGATCGGCGCGGGGCTGCCCTCAGTGATCGCCTGCGCGGTGGAAGCTAAGGCCTATGCCGAGCGGCTCTTCCGTTTCGTCGAAATCAGAGCATTGAATCGAGATAGTGCTCTGGAATCCTTGGAAAATCCGGCGATCGCACAGGGCGTCGCCTATGATGCCGCAGCGGCCGCGTTCATCATCGGCGCTGCGCGAGGCTACCCGTTCTTCATCCAGACTTGGGGCCATTTTGCCTGGAGGGTGTTCGCCGGGAGCAGCGAATCAATCATTACGCCGGCAGTCGCCAAGAAGGCCGCCCTTTTGGCCGTCGCGAGTCTCGATGCGGGATTCTTCCGCTTGAGAATGGAGCGGCCAACCCCGAAGGAAAAGGAATTCCTGATTCACATGGCTCTAATTGAGCGGCCTTCCATTCGAACAGCAGACATTGCGAAGTCGATGAACTGCAGGTCGACGGCTCTTTCTTCCATTATCGCCCGACTCATCAAGAAGGGCGTAATCCATTCGCCTCAATACGGGGAGCTGGCATTCTCCGTGCCGATGTTGGACGACTATCTGCGCAGGATTTCGCGCTGACCTGAAGTCTGTCCTCGCCCGGCCTCACGACCGTCAGAGCTCCGCCATCTGGGCGGCGCGTTGGAGCGCATCCTCGCTGCGGCGGTCGTACTTGGCGGTGGTGGTCACGTTGGCATGCCCCATGAGGTTCTTCACGGCAACGATGTCGACGTTCTTCGAAAGCAGCCGGGTCGCGAACGTGCGCCGCAGGTCGTGCGTCGTGATGGCCTCGATCCCGGAAGCCTCCATCGCCCGACCGACGATCCGGCCGATCGAAGCCGGATCCAAGGGTTGAGCATTGTTGAGACGTCCCGACTTCGAGAGGCGTCCGAAAAGCCAACCCTCCTGAGTCCCCCGGATCATCAGCCAGGCGGCGACCTTCTCGGAAACTTCGGGCGTGAGAAACACCCGCCGTTCCTTGTTCCCCTTGCCGATCACCCGAAGAACACCTTCTCCCAAACGGAGGTGCTCAGCACGGAGCGTCGTCACCTCCGCCCTGCGCAGCCCGCAGCCGAGCAGAAGCGCGAGCACCGCCTGGTCCCGAACGGATCGGGCACCCGTTTCCGCTTCCGCTGCCGCGAGAAGCTTCTTCGATTCATCGCCCGTGAGCGATCTGCCGGCAGGTTCCCTGTGAACCCGAAGCTGCTTCACGGCCTTGATTTCGCTGTATGTCAATAAATCGATTTGTCGGAGGCGCCAGGCGGTTTCGGCAACGCCCTTCAGTGCGGAGAGATAGGCGTTGGCGGAAACTGCGGCCAAACCACGTTTGTCGGAGAGTTCATGCATGAAGGCGACGACGTGGACGAAGCGAAGCTTCTCCCAGGCGCAGACCGATGCGTCGGGAAACCCGAGCCAGCGGGCCGCCACGTTGAGTCGCGACTTCACTGCCCGCCGGGAATCCTCGGACTGGAGCTCCGCCAGGTAGGCAACGGCGGCATTGACCGCTTCCCCACCCTCTTGAACGGGCACATTGATAGGCGAATTTTGATCGCCATCTACGAGCGCCAATGCGTTTTGGCCTTTTGAAACGCCCTCAAAATGCGTCTGCACGATTTCACCTCCAAAAAGGTCCTTTTTGCCTGAAAAGTAAGGGTTATCCCTGATACGAGCAGCAGGCCCGCCTCAAACCGCCGTTATGCACGATAACTGCAATTATATGGCGTAATAATCCATCCTGCACGAACTCTAATAAGCTACTTGTTGTTTGTGATGTTGAAATTCGCTTTTGTCTTCATATTCGTGCATTGCAATTCGTTTTGTGTAAATGGATATGCATTTCAGACTCGACAGACTACATTCTTAGTTGGTGTCTGAATCAAACAGTTGCATTCCGCAATTCGTCACCCAATCGTCACTCATTGCGTTTCTTCAAAGATCCATAACGAGAGCGGTAGAAGTAATAAAACTGATTGAATGTCGGCACTGCAATTTCTTCTTGCACTCTACTATCATTCATCTCTTCATTCACTTCACTCGATTTTCTGTGTTCATTGAATGGCGATTCATTTGACTCAACCACATCAGCCCGCCTCTCAACCAGACGTCCATTGCGGTAGTCCTCCACAAAGGCTTCATAGGCCTTGCGTAGTGGAAGCTTCCCCTCACCCATCAGATACCGGCGGCAGCCTTCATTCATCGCATCGAGCACCTCAGGACTCAGATCCACTCCGGAATCATTCCCGTCGGCCGCACGACGACCGCGCTTGCGGCTCCTGGATACGGGGCCTGTAGCCCCACCGTAGGCCGGAACCAGGGACTGCAGCACCTGGCCTCTGCGCCAGTAGGTGCCGAGAATCAGATTGATCCGGCGTTCGAGCTGAGCGTCTCCTCGCGATACGGCGGAAACCAGGCGCTTGCGGCCGCCATCCGTATAGAGAAGCGGATTCTCCACAATAAGTTCAATCAACTTGTAGTCGGCCTCCGCCTTCTTCACCAACTCCTCCGAAACCGGTCTGATCTCCACATCCGCCCACTCATCGAGCTCAACCGTAATTCGACCTGCTCTCACGCCTTTTGATAGTCCAGAAGCCAGACATTTGATCAGCTCCACTGACTGTCCATTCATTTGAATGAGATGGGCCGTATCTCCAAATATTTGGACGACTCGGTATTCAATACCATCCATTTTTAGAATTTCATTGCGATTGATCATTTTGTATCTCCTCTCTACGCCATTGATTATACACCATTAAAATTCAATGGTGCTTGCAGGACTGTTTTTCAACGCTCATAAATCACCCGTCGGCGCCGGGCTTTCATCCATTTAATGTCATACGTTAAGGCGATGTGGCTGCCTATAAATTAGGCAAACTTTCGCAAATTCAGAGATTTCAATGAGTTCGCGAAAACGGCGCGTTTTGGCGTGTTTTCGCCGTTTTGGAGGTCCGGCGGTGGGAACAAAACGGGGCCGCGGAGGGTTCCGGGACGCGTTGACATCCTCTCCGCCCTGAAGGACGGAGATTCCCTACTGAGTCCTTACGCGT
>CAJKCQ010000049.1 GCA_905198475.1 uncultured Sutterella sp.
CCTCGCTAACCTCGCCCTGAAGGACGGGGCTTGCGCGAGGCCGTTTTTTTGGTCAGAGCGCTCCGACTACGACAAACACCCGGTGCGGCGGGCGCACCGCGTCTGCTATTGTGAACGGCATGACGACTCAGAACCCCCGCGCCTCGGGCGCCTTCTCCTTTTATTACGCGTATCCGTACGCTTCGCTGCGGGTGCGTCGTTCGTTCTGACCGTCAGAACCGAATCCTCGAAGCCCGCAGCTCTGCGGGCTTCTGCGTTTCTGGAGGCGGCGCCCTTCCATAAACGCCCCGGGAGGCCCGTCGAAGCCGCCGGTCTTCAGCTCAGACCTTCTCCTTCCATCGACGTTACCGGAGCCTCCGATGACAAAGCACGCTTCCACCACCTCCTCCCAACTCCCGCTCTTCTCGCGCCGCACGTGTCTGCGCGCCGCGGGACTCGCCGCCTCGGCGCTCCTTCTCCCCGCGCTCCTCACGGGCTGCGGCGAAGAGAAGAAGACGGCCGCCGCCCCCGCCGCTGCGGCGGCAACCCCCGACCTCATTCCCGTGGGCGTCGTGCAGTTGGTTGAGCACGAAGCGCTCGACGCGACCGTGCGCGGCTTCATCGACGCCTTGGCCGAGCGCGGATGGAAGGACGGAGAACGAATCCGCATCGACCGCCAGAACGCCCAGGGCGACCAGGCGACCCTCGCCGCCATCGGCACGCGCTTCGTCTCCGGCAAGTCCCGGTTGATCTTCGCCTCTTCGACGCCCGCCCTCCAGGCGATGGCGCGCGCCACGAAGACGATTCCGATCGTCGCCACGGCCGTGACGAGCTTCGAGGCCGCGAAGGTTGTCGCCTCCGACAAGGCCCCGGGCGACAACGTCACGGGCGTCTCGAACCTCGGGCCCATCGCCGCGCAGCTCGACCTTCTCATCGCCCTTACGGGGGACGCAACGAAGACAGCCCCCATCGGCGTCGTCTTCAATCCGGCCGAGGTGAACGCCGAATTCCAGGTGGCGCGCCTGCGTGAGGAAGCCCAGAAGCGCGGCGTGAAGGTCCTCGAGGCCGCCGCCGGCTCGGTGAACGACGTCCCGCAGGCGATCACCTCGATGAAGGGGAAGGTCTGCGGCCTGTGGCTCCCGACCGACAACGTGCTCGCGTCGGCCGCCGCGACGGTCGCGAAGCTCGCGCGCGACGCGAAGCTCCCGGTGGTCGCGAGCGACTCCGCGATGGTGCGGGCGGGGGCTCTCGCCTCCATTTCGGTCGACTACTACGAGCTCGGCCGCATGACCGGCGCCTTGGGCGCCGACATTCTCGAAGGGAAGCGCACGCCCGCCGCGACGCCGGTCGCCTTCCAGGACGCTCGCCAACCCCTCATCAACCGCAGCGCCGCCGCCGCGATCGGGCTCGCCGTCCCGGAGGCGGTGGCCGCGAAGAGTAGCTTTATCGACTGACCGGAGCCGTTTGCGCCCCATCGATTCCTTCCCTCTCAGTCGAGAACCATTCTCTTTTTCGAGGATGATCAAGGCGCTTCCGGGCAGTTTTCTTAAGCCAATCAGCAGCAGAAACGAGTAGAATCCGCCCCCTCAGATATTCCAGGCCGGTCCTTCACGTCGGAACATCCCGCCGTGGGCGGATGCCGGCCCTTCCCTGTTGGAGAACCCAGAACATGCCTCATGTTGTCTGCGAAGCCTGCATCGGCTGCAAGCGTACCGACTGCGTGGACGTCTGCCCGGTGGACTGCTTCCGCGAAGGTCCGAACTTCCTCGTGATCGACCCCGATGAGTGCATCGACTGCGCCGTCTGCATCCCGGAATGCCCGGAAGCGGCCATCTTCGCCGAAGAGGACGTCCCCGAGGATCAGAAGGAGTTCATCGAGCTCAACGCCGAGCTCGCCCGCGAATGGCCTTCGATCACGCACCGCAAGCCCTACGCCGACGACGCCGACCAGTGGCGCGGCGTGAAGAACAAGATCCGCTTCCTCAAGCGCTGAAGCGTTTCCGCGGCAAGAAGCTGTTGCAGGAAAGGCCCGCCCAATGAGCGGGCCTTCTTTTTAGAATCTCTGCATCTTCATTCTCCCGGCCGAAGGGCTTCGCGCGGCGCGCGCATGTGGCGCCGCCGCCTCCGCCCGCCGGCCCAGGACGCAAGCCAAGTCATGCAGACCATCAAGCTTCTTTCGCGCCGCCAGGCGGCGCCGACCCTCTGGGTGCTCCAGTTCGAGCGCCCCGAGGGGTTCGACTTCAAGCCGGGCCAGTTCGCCCGCCTCGGACTCGCCGACCCTCAGGGGGGCGAGCCCGTGATCCGCGGCTACTCGATCGCCTCCACGCCCGAGGCGCCCGTTCTGGAGTTCTTCATCACCGAAGTACCCGGCGGCCGCCTGTCGTCCCGCATCTGCGCCCTCAACCCGGGCGATGAGGTGCTCCTTGACGGCGGCGCCGAAGGCGCCTTGACGCCCTCGCGCATCCCGGGCGGCAAGACCCTCTGGCTCCTCGCAACGGGCTCGGGCCTCTCGCCCTTCGCCTCGATCCTGCGCTCCGCGAGCGTCTGGGAGAGCTGGCGGGACATCGTCCTCGTCGAGAGCGTGCGCCGCATCGAAGAGGCCGCGCTCGCGCGCGGACTCGTGGCCTCTCTCCCCGAAGGGCGCCGCCCGCAGCTCATCGTCACCACGACCCGCGAGACGGACCCCGCCCGTGCGGGCGACCTCTCGGGCCGCATCCCGGCCCTCGTGGAGTCGGGCGACCTTGAACGTGCGGCCGACCGTACCATCACGCCCGAAGACGCCCGCGTGATGCTCTGCGGCAACCCCGACTTCATCGCTGCGACGCGCGCGGTCCTCAAGACCCGCGGCCTCGTCTCGCCCCGCTTCGGCAAGCCCGGTCAGCTCGTCGTGGAAAATTTCTGGTAAAGGAACCCCATGCTCCCGCCCCCGCTTCATCCCTCGCCCCAGGCCATCGACGACCTGCTCCCACAGACCGAATGCCGCCAGTGCGGCTTCGACGGGTGCGCCGCCTACGCCGAGGCGATCGCCTCGGGCGCGGCGCCGATCAACCGCTGCGCTCCGGGCGGGGCGCGCGGCATCCGCCGGCTCGCGGCCCTCACCGGGCTCCCCGAGACGCCGCTCGACCCGGAGTACGGTCAGGAGATGCCCTTCGCGCGCGCCCGCATCCGTGCGGGCGAGTGCATCGGCTGCGCCTGGTGCTCGCGCGCGTGCCCGACGGACGCGATCGCCGGAGGGCCGAAGCACCTCCACGCCGTGATCGAGTCGCGCTGCACCGGGTGCTCGCTCTGCGCCCCCGCCTGCCCGATGGACTGCATTGAGTTCGTCGAGGCCGGCCGCGACTGGACGGACGAGGACGCGCGGCGCGCCAAGCTCCACCACGAAGAAGCCTGGGCGCGGCGCATCCGGCGCGCGGCCGAAGAGGACGCGCGTCTGGCGCGCCTCCGCGAAACCCCCGCCGACCAGACGGCCGCCAAGAAGCGCTTCATGGCCGACATCCTCGCACAGGCGCGCGCGGCGCGGCGCTGAACGCTCTTCAACCGCCCGAACCGCTTGCGTCATGCATCCCCGGCAGCCCGAGCGAAAACCTCTCCACACCAAGAGACCCACCCCCAAAAATGGCATTTCCTGAAAAGGACCGCGTCCCCTTCATGGCGGCGCTCGCCGCCCTCAATCCGGACCCGAAGTCGGAACTCAACTTCACGACGCCCTTCGAACTTCTCGTCGCCGTGATGCTCTCCGCGCAGGCGACCGACAAGGGCGTGAACCTCGCCACCGCAAAGCTCTTTCCCGTCGCGAACACCCCTCAGGCGATCCTCGCGTTGGGCCTCGACGGCCTCATCCCCTACGTGCAGACGATCAACCTCTACCGCACGAAGGCCGCGCACGTCATTGAGACCTGCCGCATGCTCGTGGACCAATACGGCGGCGAGGTTCCGCAGACGATGAAGGCGCTCACGGCGCTCCCCGGCGTCGGCCGCAAGACCGCCAACGTCGTTCTCAACGTCGCCTTCCACCAGCCGACGATCGCGGTGGACACGCACATCTTCCGCGTCTGCAACCGCACGGGATTCGCGCCCGGAAAGACGCCGGCCGAGGTCGAGGAGAAGCTCCTCAAGGTGGTGCCCGAGGAGTACAAATTGAACGCCCACCATTGGCTGCTGCTCTTCGGTCGCTACGTCTGCAAGGCGCGCAATCCCGACTGCGCGCATTGCCCCGTGTCGCCCTTGTGCAATGCGCCCGAGAAGGCCGCGGCCCTCGAAGAGGCGGCCGACCTCCGGCCCGGGTCGCCGGCGAACCCGCCGAAGCGCCGCACGAGGAAGCGCAGGACCGAGGACGCCCAATAGCAGCGCGTCCCGCCGCTCCAAGCTTGAAAAAAGCCCGCCGAAAGGAGAGTGAATGCTCCCTTCCCGGCGGGCTTTCTTTGTCCAGGGGTGCCTGCCTCCCGAGAGGAGGCGCCCCCGTCGACGATCGGTCAGAGCTCGAACGTGCCCTTCACGACCACCTCGCCCTCGCGCATCATCACGCGGCCGCGGGCGACCACGTGCGTGAGCTCGAAGTCCTCAGTGAAGAGGCAGGCGTTGGCGCAGGCGCCCGTCTCGACGCGGCCCTGGTCCTTGAGACCGAGCGCGTCGCCCACGTTCTTCGTCGTGTAGATGAGCGCGTCTTCGATCGGCATCTGGTAGTCGCGGATGAGGCGGATCGTCTCCTTGAGGTTCCCGTCGACGCCGCCCACGCCGAGGCCCACCATCTCGCCCTTCTCGTTGAAGCGGGGAACCGACCCGTGGCCGTCGGTGGAGAGCGTGATGTGCGTCGGATTCACGCCCATGCCGACCGCCTCGATCACGGCCTGCGCGGGGTGGTCGAAGCAGCACGAAGCGCCCGTCGTGATGTCGATCCAACCGCCCTTCTTCGCGAACTCCACCGCGGAGTCGAAGACGTGGCGGATGCGGCCGCAGTGGGTCGGGCGGATGTGCTTGATGGGAAAGCCCTTGGCGACGATCTCGTCGTACATGGCGAAGGCGCCCGGGATGTTGCCCGTATGGATGTGGAGGAACCCGGTCTTGCCGGCGATCATCGCGCCGACGCGCACCTCGGCCAACACGGCGAGCACCTGCTGCGTGGTCGGGAAGGACGAGCGGTGGTCGCCCAAGGCGATCTTGACGCCGATCACCTCCGGCACGAAGAAGAGGTCGTTCGCGATCGAGTCGGTGAGCGTGGTGGCCGGGTACTTGTAGTTCGACGTATACATCCAGGCCGAGACGCCTTCGGTCTGCAGTGCCCGGACCTTGGCGAGGAGGTTCGGAATCGAGCGCGTCGTGTAGTCCGTGCCCGAGACGCCCACGACCGAGGTGGTGCCGCAGCGGATGAGCTCGGAGAGCACGAGTTCGGGCGTGCGGGTCGCGGGACCGCCTTCGCCGCCGCCGCCCGTCACGTGGATGTGCTGGTCGAAAAAGCCCGGCGTCAGGATGCGTCCCGCGGCGTCGAGCACCTCGAGGTCGGGAATGCCGGCGGGCGCGAGATCGGGCGCGACCGCGACGATGCGGTCGTTCACCATCAGCACGTCGTTGCGGCCGAGGTCCTTCGGCGCAAAGACGCGGGCGTTCTTGATGAGGAGAGCGGACATGGCTTCAACTCCTTCTTTGTTTTGGGGATCAGGGAAATCAGAGGAAGACGGCCGAGGCGGCGACGTTGACGATCAGCGCGAGGATCATCACGGGCGCGGTGCGGCGCACGAGTTCAAAGGGCGAGAGGCCGGCGATGCCCGACACGGCGATGATCACGCCGGCAATCGGGCACATCGTGCGGGCGATGCCCGCGGAGAGCTGCACCGGCACGGCGAGGACGGCGGCGTTGATGCCCACGCTCGCGGCGGCTTCAGGAAGCAGCGGCGAGAAGGCGAAGAACGCGGCGTTGCCCGAACCCGTGACGACGGTGGCGACCACCATGATCGTGAGCATGACGAGGAGCATCACCCAGACGCCGGCGGACTCCATGGAGGCGGCCATCGAGATGAGGGTCGAGATGCCGCCCAGCTTGTTCATGCCGAGCGCAAAGAGCTCGGCGCAGCAGATGAGGCCCACGGTCGAGGTGAAGACCTTGCCCATGCCTTCGAAGACCGCCTGCGTGTTCTTCGTCGATTCGCGGAAGCTCCGGCGGGTGATGAAGTCCACGACGAAGGCGATGATGATCGAGACGATGAGGCCGGTCTGAAGGGAGAGCTTGATGCCGGCGTAGACCATCGGCGAGAAGATGATTAGAAGCACGAGCGGCAGCACCGGCAGGAGCGCGTAGTGCACGGGACCGGCGCCCTCAAAGGCCTTGCGCAGACGCTCGTCGGTGGATTCGGCAGCGTCGGCCGCAGATTCGGCCGTCTTGCCGGCGGCCTCAGCCTTGCGGTCGAACCAGCGCTGGATGAAGAAGTGGCCGACCGCGACCGTCGCGATCACGCAGAGCGCGACCGGAATCTGGCTCTGAATGAAGTACGTGACGACGTCCGTGCCGAGCAGGTCGGCGGCGCGCATCGCGTTCGAAGAGGACGGACCGAGGTCGAGGCAGCAGGTCGAGCCGATCACCGCGGCCGCGGACGCGCGGGAAACGCCGAGCGCGATCAGGAGCGGATAGACCGAAGCCATCAGGAGGAGCCCGAGGCCCACGGCGGAATTGATGAAGAGCGCCATGAACTGGCCGACCACGTAGGTGACGGCGAGGAGCACATAGGGCGAGCGGATCGCCTGCAGGGGCTTCACGCAGAGCTTCACGAGCGCCTTGGAGGCGCCGATGCGGTCCATGTAGACCGAGAAGCCCGCGATCAGCATGATGTTGAGGCCGAGGCCGGGCAGACGTCCCTTCATCAAGTTCGTGAAGGCTTCGGCAAGGTCGAAGCCGAAGAAGTGGGTGGACTTCGCGGCGGCGACCGGCATCGCGCCGTTCAACGCGGCGCAGATGAGCATGATGAAGCCCGCGAGCAAGAGGATGATGGGCGGGTAGTAGTTCTTGAGGACGCAGTACGCGACGCCCGCAATCACGACGAGCGTGATGATGATTCCGAGCATGTTTTCTCCTGGTGTTGGAAGGGCCGCGAAGCTTCTTTGTCGTACGGCTTCGTCGGACGCTCAATTCTGCCCGCGGCCGGCCGGCGCCGATATAGAGAGAATTACCGATACCTATACATTCCATAGGTTCTTCCCTATGGAGGTAGGGAAACGCCTTGCTCTGAGCCCTCCGCCACCGGCTTCGCCGCATGCGCAAAGCCCGCCGGAAGGAGAGTGAACGCTCCCTTCACGACGGGCTTCGGCTTTTCTGAAAGGGCGCGTCTCAGCGCAGCCGGCAACGCTTCAGGGCCGCGGGCGGCGCCTGATGGAAGGGGTGCGCGCGGGTGGAGAGAAGGCACGGGTTGGCGAGCTCGGCCGCCTGCGGACGCACGGCCCAGAGGAAGATCCCCATGCCGCCGTTGGATCCGGCCTTGGCGCCGCCGTCGAAGGAGAAGACCGCCGCGCGGCCCGTCTTCGGGTCGTCGGCCGCAAAGCGGCCGCGGCCGAGCCAGAGGCCGGCGCGCAGAACCGCTCCCTTCTTCGCGTCGCCGAAGAAGACGAGGTCTCCGGGCTTCAGTTCGCGCCCCTTGACGCCGCCCGAGAGCGGTGGCCCGAGGCGCGCGAGGCGGTCGGGCTCCTCGGGGGCGATGAGGTCGTGAAGCCGCAGCGCCGCGACGGGAAGCGGCGCCAGATAGTCGCTCCTTCCCGCCCCCGCCTTGACGAGGGCCTGCGCCGACTGCGCCGTGCGGGCGAGGAAGTCCGCGGGCGCGGCGCGCCGAAGCTCTTCGTTCGCGCTCTGAAAGTCCTTCTCTGCGGCCGCAAACGGCCGGGCGATGAAGCCCGTGCCGCCACCGGGAAGGAGCACCTCGAAGCGCTCGGACCCGCTGTTGACGAGCGCAAGCGTCGCCCCCAGGGGCGCGGTGAAGAGCTTTTTGCCGTCCGCGTCCGTTACGGGAGCGGCGGGGGCCGTCACCGCCACGTCCGCCCGACGGTTCCAGGCGACGAAGGCGACGTCGTTCAGGAGGGCGAGCGCCTTTTCCTCGACCCAGCCGAGGCGGCCGTCCGGGGTCTGCACGAGCACGCGCCCGTCGAAGCGGTTGACGAGGACGCGCAGGCGTTCGCCCAAGGGGAGCGCCCGCACGGCGGCGCCCGTACCGGAAGCGTCCGCGAGGGGTGCGGACGAACGGGCGACGAGGGCCCAGGTGAGGCGCTTCAGGTCCTCGGCATTGGGCACCTCCTCGACGCTCGACTCCACGCCGATGCCGGCGCGCGCGAGTTCGGCGAAGAAGCCCGCGAGAAGCGCGTGGTCCGCCGACAAGCCCTTCACCGCCACGGCTCCGGGGGCGTTGGCGCTCCCAAACGTGAGTTCGAGCAGATCCGTCCGGGGATCAACCGCCGCGGCCTCGCGGTATTGCGCATAGAGCCGCCGGGCCTGATCCACGACGTCCGCCGCGGCGTCCTGCTCCCCGCCGGGGGCGGCCCGGGAGACGGCGGCGGGCGCAAGGCCTGCGGGCGCCGCCGAGATCGTCACGGGGACCGCGGCCGCAGGGAGCGCGGCGGCGATCAGGACGAGAAGTGTGGGCAGTGCAGCGGCGCGTCGGACCATGGCCTCAATCCTCCGCTCAGCAGATCTGCCGCGAGGCGGCGGGAAGGTGGAGTGTCACGCGGGTGCCGCCCAAGGGCGAGGCGCGTGCTACGTCCACGGTCGCGCCGATCCTCGAGGCACGCTCACTCATGATCGAGAGGCCGACGTGCTGACTGCGGCGCTCCTCGACGAGCGCCTGGTCGATGCCGACGCCGTCGTCCACGATCGAGACGGTGAGGTCCGCCTGGTTGTCGATCGTCACGGTGACGCTCGAGGCCTGCGCGTGCTTGCGCACGTTCGAGAGCGCCTCCTGGATGATGAAGATCACCTGGAGCTTCTCGCGCGGCGTGAGCTTCGGGCCGTCCCCGGTGGCCTTGAGGCGCACCGACACGTGGGACTGCCCTTCGAAGCGGTCGATCACGGTGCGCACGCCCTGCAGGAAGCCTTCGTTGTGGAGCCGCTCGCGGAAGTTGAGGAGGAGTTCGCGCACGTCCTCGTAGCACTCCTGCACGCCCGTCTGAATGGCCTTGAGCGATTCGTCGCGCAGCGCGTCGTCCTTGTGGTTGATCGCGTCGGTGAGGAACTGCACCTGGAGGTTGAGGTAGGAGAGCGCCTGCGCGATCGAGTCGTGCAGGCCCTGCGCGAGGAGCTGGCGCTCCTGGATCACGGCGTACTGGCGGTCGCGGTCAATGAGGCGCTCGTTGTCGATCGCGACGCCCAGGTGCGTCGAGAAGCTCTCAAGGAGTTGGATCATCTGCGAGGAGAGCTCGGCCTTCTCGCGGAAGAGCAGGATGTAGGTGCCGATGCAGTCCGAGGTGCTGCGCACCTGGAAGCAGTAGCCCGTCGAGAAGCCCGCCTCGTGAAGGACGGTCGGGAGCATCCGGCGGTCCTCGGCGCAGATGATCCGCACCGGATAGTTCTTCTTGATCACGGTGCGGCAGACGGAGTCCTCGTAGGAGATGCTCGCCGAGCGCTGCAGCGTCACCGCGTTGAGGCCGCACGAGGCGGCGATGTTGACGTACTCGGACTTCGAGTCGACGAGCGCGACGAGGCAGGCGTCGGCCTCGGTGTAGCGCACGATGCGTTCGGCGAAGCCGTCGGTGAGCTCCTCGAGCGAGCGCTGCTGCGAGAAGAAGGACGTGATTTCGTAGAGCTGCGCGAGGTGGCGGTTCTTCTCCTCGACCGAGGCGGTCTTCTCGGCCACCTTCTGCTCGAGGTTTTCATAGAAATCCTCGAGCCTGTCGGCCATGCGGTTGAAGCCCTGCGCGATGCGGCCGATCTCGTCCTCGCTCCCGACGCTGACGCGCGCCTTGAGGTCGCCGCTCCAGAGCCGGTTGATGCCTTCGCCCAACGCCCCGATCGGACGGATTACCCAGCGCAGCAGCAGCAGCTCGATCGCGAAGAGCGACCCGATCGCGAGCACGATCAGGAGAATCTGCAGGTAGCGCAGCTGCCACAAGTAGCCGCCGCGCCAGCTCTCGATTTCGCTCATGAGGCCCGAGACCTTCTCGACGTAGCGCGAAATGAGTGCGCCGTCGACGTCCGTGCGGGTGTTGCGCGCGGCGAGCAGCATCGGCTGCACTTCGGTGCGCCAGAGCTTTTCGATCTCGTCGAGGCTCTCGGTGAAGCCCGCTTCGTTGGGGAGCTCCAGGGGCTGCCAGGCGTCGCCCTCGTGGAGCGTGCGGAAGAGCCGGACCGTGCGGGAGAACTCCACCTCGAGCATCTTCCCGTCGAACATTTCCTGGGTCGCGTAGGCCGACTGGTAGGCGCGGGTGCGCAACTCCGCCACGGCGGCCTTCGCCGCCGAGCTCGCCTCCAGCTCCCAGTTGAGGATCATCGTCCAGGCGATCGAGCTCACGATGAAGCCCACCCAGAGGAGCGTGAGGCAGAGAAGACGCGTCGAGAGGCTTTTGAACAACTTCGGGATGCGGATGCCCATGGAAGTACTCCGGAAGGATGCGCCGCCGTGCTCGGGCTTCAGCGGGAGGACGCGGCGGCGCAGAAATGCGTGCGGAACGTTTTTAGAGGAGCGCGGGCGCTTCGTCAACCACTTCGAGTACGAGGCTCTTCGTGCCCCGGGCCGCCTCGCCCGAAGGTTCGGCCGGCGCGGAGCCCGCTGAGCCGGCTTCGGGCGGCAGACCCGCCACCACTTCTGCCTTCCAGGAGATTTCGAGCGCGCGGCCGCGGCGTGCGCGGTGCATGAGGTGCTGCACGAAGATGCGGCGCGAGAGCTGCGCCTCGCGGGGTTTGCCGCCCCGGCCCGTGCCGGAGATGATGCAGCCGCGGTCGTCGACGACGGCCGCGGAGATCATCTCCTCGCCCGCGTCGAGGAGCATGAAGGCGACGCCCTTGCCGCCCGAAGCGACGAAGCGCACCTCCTTCAGGGGGAAGACGAGGAGCCGGCCGGCCGAGGAGAGGCACGCGAGCCCGGCGCCGGCGGCGATCGCCTCGTCGGTGACGGTCATGGGTGGGAGGAGCCGCTCGCCTTCGCTCAACTTCACGAAGTCGCGGCCGGCCTTGAGGCGGGTCGCGACGTCGGCGAGCCGCAGGATCATGCCCTTGCCGCCCGTGGTGGCGAGCACCACCGCGGCCTTCGGGTCGCCCGCGAGCCAGCCGACGGGCGCCGCACCGCGCGGCAGATCCACGAAGGCCGAGAGCGGCGCGCCGTCGCCGCGGCCGCCGGGAAGCGCCGACACGGCGAGCGAATAGACGCGCCCCTGCTGGTCGAGGAAGGAGAGCGTGTCGGTGGAGCGGCACTCGATCGCCTGCGCGAGCCCGTCGCCCATCTTGAAGCTCATGAGCGAGCAGTCGTGGCCGTGGCCGCCGCGGGCGCGCAGGAACCCCTTCTTCGAGACTACGACGGTGACCGGCTCGACCGCAGTCTGCACTTCGTGCACCGCTTCGGCCGCCTCTTCGACGACCGTGCGGCGCTGGTCGCCGTAGGCCTTCGCCGCGGCCTCGATTTCGCGCGCCACCTGGCGCTTCAAGACGCCGTCGCTGCCGAGAATGCGCTCGAGCCCGGAGCGCTCCTTCGCGAGGTCGGCCAACTCCTTTTCGATCGCGATCGCCGCGAGCCGCGCGAGCTGCTTCAGGCGGATTTCGAGAATGTCGTCCGCCTGGCGCTCGGTGAGCCCGAACTCTGCCATCAGGTCCGCCTTCGGGTCGTCCGCGGCGCGGATGATCTCGAACACGCGGTCGATGTTGAGGAGCACGAGCGACCGGCCTTCGAGCACGTGGATGCGGTCGAGAACCTTCTCGAGGCGCGCTTCGCTGCGCCGGCGCACCGCGGCCTTCCGGAACTCGATCCATTCGCGCAGGATCTCGAGGAGCCCCTTCTGCCGGGGCTTCCCGTCGATGCCGAGCATCACGAGGTTCACGGGGACGTTGGATTCAAGGTCGGTTTCCGAGAGCAGGTGGTTCACGAACTCGTCGCGGTCCACGCGGCTCGTCTTCGGCTCGAAGACAAGGCGCGTCTTGACGTCGCGGCCCGATTCGTCGCGCACGCCGTCGAGGATCGCGAGCATCGCGCTCTTCGTCTGCTGCTGCTTGGCGGAAAGCGACTTCTTGTCCTTCTTCGGGCGCGGATTGGTGATCTGCTCGATGCGGTCGAGCACCGTGCGGGCGCTCGCCGCGGGCGGGAGCTCGTCGACCACGAGCTGCCACTGGCCGCGGGCGAGCTCCTCGAAGTGCCAGCGGGCGCGCACGCGCAGCTTTCCGCGACCCTTCGCGTAGATCTGCCGGATCTCGGCCGCGGGCGTGATGATCTGCCCGCCGCAGGGGAAGTCGGGCGCGGGCATGAGCGAGAGGATCTCGTCGAGGTCCGCCTCGGGCTTCTCCAAAAGGCGCACGCAGGCGGCGGCCACTTCCGAGAGGTTGTGGGGCGGAATTTCGGTCGCCATGCCGACCGCGATGCCCGACGACCCGTTCAGAAGCACGAAGGGAAGCTTCGCGGGGAGCTCCACGGGCTCCTGGAAGTTCCCGTCGTAGTTGGGTTGGAACGCCACCGACCCCTGGTCCACTTCGTCGAGAAGCAGTTGCGCAATCGGGGTGAGCCTCGTCTCCGTGTAGCGCATCGCCGCGGCGGAGTCGCCGTCGCGCGAGCCGAAGTTCCCTTCGGCGACGAGAAGCGGATAGCGCAGCGAAAATGTCTGCGCCATGCGCACGAGCGCGTCGTAGACCGATTGGTCGCCGTGGGGGTGGTACTTGCCGAGCACGTCGCCCACGATGCGCGCGGACTTGACGCTGCGGCCCTCAAATTTGAGCCCCATGCGGTACATGTCGATCAGGATGCGCCGCTGCACGGGCTTCTGACCGTCGGTCACCTCGGGAAGCGCGCGGCTCTTCACGACCGACATCGCGTACTCGAGGTACGCCTGAGAGGCGTAGCGCGCGAGCGTCAGCGCGCCGTTCTCCTCGGGGTCGCCCTCGGTGACGGCGCCCACGGTGAGCTCTTCGGCGCGCGCCTCTTCAGCGGATTCGGCGCCTTCCTCCGACGCCGCGTCATCCGCTTCGGCCTCTTCGTCCTGATCAGCGGCTTCGGCGGCTTCGGCCGCTTCGGCCGCTTCGTCCGCCCCGAGCGCGGGAGCCTGCGCCCCTTCGGCCGGCAGGGCCTCGGGCGCAACCTCAGCCTTCTCGGGCGCGTCGACGGATTCAGGCGCCTGCGCTTCCTGCGTCCGTGCGGCGGCGTCTTCTCCCGCGAAGAGCGAGCCGAGCGCGTCGAGCGCTCCGGCGTCGGCTCCGGTGCCGGTGGTCTTTCTTTTCGCCATTTTCTTCTTCTCCAGAGCGCGGGTTTCAGACGTCGAGTTCGGCGCGGTCGCCGTAGGCCTCCATCCAGAGGCGGCGGCCGGCGACTTCACGTTCGCCCATCAGGGTCTGCATCACGGCGCGGGTGGCCTCCTCCGGGACCGATCCGAAGGCGACGGGCAGCAACCTCCGGGTGTCGGGGGCGAGCGTCGTCTCGGCGAGCTGCTCGGCCTTCATTTCGCCGAGGCCCTTGAAGCGGGAGACGGAGAGCTGATCGTCCTTGAAGCCCTCCTTGCGGAGGGCTTCAAGCGTGCGCGCGAGCTCGCGGTCGTCGAGGCAGTAGAGCTTGCGGTCGGGCTTCCTGCCCTTCTTCGGAACGTCCACGCGGAAGAGCGGGGGCATCGCGACGTAGACGTGCCCCAACTCAATGAGCTTCGGAAAGTGCTTCAGGAAGAGCGTGAGGAGGAGCACCTGAATGTGCGAGCCGTCCACGTCCGCATCCGAAAGGATGCAGATCTTGCCGTAGCGCAGGCCCTTCAGGTCCGGGTCGCCCTCTTTCGGATGCGGATCCACGCCGATCGCGAGCGCGATGTCGTGGATCTTGTCCGAGCGGAAGAGCTCTCCCCCCTCCACCTCCCAGGTGTTGAGGATCTTGCCGCGCAGGGGCAGCACCGCCTGGAACTCCTTGTCGCGGCCCTGCTTGGCCGAGCCCCCCGCGGAGTCGCCCTCGACGATGAAGAGTTCGTTTCGCGTCACGTCACTCGACTCGCAGTCGGTGAGCTTGCCGGGGAGCACCGCCACGGACGAGGATTTGCGGCGCTCGTACTTCGCCGCCTGGCGCTGGCGCGCCTGCGCCTGGCTGATGATGTGTTCGGCGAGCTTGCGGCCGTCCTCGACGTGGTCGTTCAGCCAGAATTCGAACTGCGACTTCACGAACCCCGAGACGAGCTTGAGCGTGTCGCGGCTCGTGAGCTTCTCCTTCGTCTGCCCCTGGAACTGGGGGTCGAGCGCCTTCGTCGAGAGCACGAAGCTCGCGCGGCTGAAGACGTCCTCGGCGAGGATCTTGACGCCCTTGGCGCCGAGCCCGTGCACCTCCATGAAGGCGCGCACGGCCTGCCAGAGGCCGTCCTTCAGGCCCGCCTCATGGGTGCCGCCCTGCGGCGTCGGGATGAGGTTCACGTAGCTCTCGCGCGTCAGGGGGCCTTCGGCCGTCCACACGACCACCCAGGCCGCGCCTTCGCCGGGCGCGTAGCCCTCGGTCGTCTCGTCGGCGTAGCCCGAGGCCTCGAAGGGCTCGATCAGGGGTTCGTCGCGGATTTCGGAGAGGAGATATTCCTTGAGGCCCCCCTCGTACTTCCAGTGCGCCTCGGTGCCCGTGCGGGCATTGACGTAGTCCACGGCGCAGCCCGGGAGGAGCACGGCCTTGGAGCGGAGCAGCCGCACCAGCGACGCCTCCGGAATCGCCGGGCTGTCGAAGTACTTGGGATCGGGCCAGACGGTGACGCGGGTGCCGGTCTGCGACTTCGGCCGCGGGCTCTTCCTCACCGTGAGCGGTTCGGCGACGAAGCCGTCCCGGAAGCCCATCCGGGCTTCCTCACCCTCGCGCCAAACGGTGACGACGAGGTGCTTGGAGAGCGCGTTCGTCACGGAAACGCCGACGCCGTGGAGGCCGCCCGCGAAGGAATAGGGCCCCGTGCCGTCCGCCTTGGCGAACTTGCCGCCCGCATGAAGACGCGTGAAGACCAACTCCACCACCGGCGCCTTCTCCTCGGGGTGCATGCCCACGGGGATGCCGCGGCCGTCGTCCTCGACCGTGACGCTCCCGTCCTCGGCGACCGAGACGGAGATCTTCGTGCCGAAGCCCGCGAGCACTTCGTCGCCCGCGTTGTCGATCACCTCCTGGATGATGTGGAGGGGATTGTCGGTGAGGGTGTACATGCCGGGACGTTGCTTGACGGGTTCGAGGCCCTTGAGCACCCGGATGGAGCTTTCGCCGTAGTCTTCTTTTTTGAGCTGCTTGGTTGCCATCGTCTGATTCTTCTGTTGCCCGGCGCCCGGAAGCGCCGGACGGGAGGCGGAGCGCAGAGGGGGCGCAGCCGCAGCGCCGCCGCCCACACTGAGCCTCCGAATTTTTTGCGCCCCACATTTTACAGGACGCAGGACGGGCGCCCGCGCAAACGCCCTTCCGGCCCTTCCGGCGCGGCCGGCCTCCGCCCCTCGGCGCCTTCCTCAATTTCCAAGGCGGGTCGGGAAAGATTGCATCATTTAAAGCCGCAGAGCCGCTAGGATTGAGGTCCCTACTTCCACAACCGAGGACCTCCTTGCATGACAAAGCTCTACATGGGTTTTGACGCCGGCACGCAGAGCGTGAAGGTGGGCGTCTACGACGAAAACTTCCGCCTGGTGACCGCGAAGTCGCTTCCGACGGAGCTGCAGTACCCGCGCCCGGGCTGGGTGCAGATGAACGTGGACACCTACCTCGAGAACTGCATCACCGCAATGGCGGAGGTGACGAGCGAACTGCGGCGCCTCGGGCGCGATCCGAAGGACGTCGCCGCCATCATGGGCGACGGCATCATCTGCGGCATCGTCGGCATCGACGAGAACGCCCGTCCGGTGACGCCCTACATCAACTACCTCGACAGCCGCACGACCGAGGACGTCGAGGCGGTGAACGCCCGCGGGCTCGACATCTGGGGGCGCGAAACGGGCAACGCCGAAGCCTCGCCCATGTTCCCGGCGATGTTCGCGCGCTGGTTCCTCAAGAACAGTCCCGAATTCCGCCGCCGCGGCGTGAAGTTCGTCCACAACGCCCCGTACGTGCTCATGAACCTCGCGGGCCTCAAGGGCGAGGAGGCCTTCATCGACTGGGGTGCGATGTCGGGCTGGGGCCTCGGCTACGACGTGAAGGAGAAGCGCTGGTCCGACGAGCAGCTCGAGATCCTCGGAATCGACCGCCGCTACATGCCGCGCATTCTGAAGCCCTGGGACGTCGTGGGCGGGCTCTGTGAAGCCGTCTCCGTGCGCACGGGCCTTCCCGCCGGCATTCCGATCCTCGCCGGCGCGGGCGACACGATGCAGTCGATGCTGGGCTCGGGCGTCTTCGAAGCCCACCAGGGCGTCGACGTCGCGGGCACCTGCGCGATGTTCTGCGTCTCCACGAACGGCATCATCCCCGAACTCTCCAAGCCCGGCACGGGGCTCATCTTCAATTCGGGCACGCTCCCCGACACGTACTTCTACTGGGGGTTCGTGCGCACGGGCGGTCTGGCGCTGCGCTGGTTCAAGGACCACATCGCAATGCGCCCGGGCGACTCGGCCTACTACCAGGCGCTCTCCGCGGGCGCGGAGAAGGTCCCGGCGGGCGCCGGGGGCGTTCTCTTCCTCCCCTACCTCACCGGCGGCTACGGCGAGGAGAAGGAGGCGAGCGGGTGCTTCCTCAACATGACGATGGACGACAACCAGTACGTCATGTGGCGCGCCGTGCTCGAGGCGATCGGCTACGACTACATGGAGCTCGCCGACGGCTACCGCAAGGCCGGCGTGGCGCTCGAGCGCATCACCGTCACGGAAGGGGGCTCGCGCGACCCGCTCTGGAACCAGATCAAGGCGAACCAGTTGAACGCCCAGGTCGTGCGCTTCCAGAACCCGGGCGGCGCCGTCCTCACGAACTGCGTCTTCGGCGCCTACGCCACGGGCGGCGTCGAGGACGTCAAGGCCGCGCTCGCGGGCGTCATTTCGGAGAACGGGCTCTTTGATCCCGATCCGGACCTTGTGCGCCGCTACCGCGAGCTCTTTGAGAACCGCAAGCTCCTCGTGAGAAGCGACATGAAGGCCGCCTTCAGCCGGCTCGTGCGCATGCGCGTGATTCGCTGAGCGCCATCCTTTGGACGGAGCGGCCCGCCGCGCCGCTCCTCCCTGAATCGGGTAGGAGGCATGGGATTAATTCCCATGCCGTCCTCCCACACCACCGTAC
>CAJKCQ010000050.1 GCA_905198475.1 uncultured Sutterella sp.
TGGTCTTGCCGTGGTCAACGTGACCAATCGTGCCCACGTTCACATGGGGCTTCTTGCGCTCAAATTTTTCCTTGGCCATTTTCAGTCCTTGTCAAATGGTTTGGATCAGGTTATCCGATTGATTTTACTTCGTCTTGTCGGCGATCACAGCTTCGGCGACGGCACGCGGAGCTTCGGCGTAGTGCTTGAACTCCATCGTGTAGGTCGCGCGGCCCTGCGTGAGGGAGCGCAGCTGCGTGGCGTAGCCGAACATCTCGGCGAGCGGAACCTCGGCCTTGATGCTCTTCGCGCCGCCGGGCAGGTCTTCCATGCCCTGGATCATGCCGCGGCGGGACGACAGGTCGCCCATCACGTCGCCCATCTTTTCCTCAGGCGTCTCGACCTCAACGGACATGATCGGCTCGAGGAGGACGGGGTTCGCCTTGCGCATACCGTCCTTGAAGGCCATCGAAGCGGCGATCTTGAACGCGTTTTCGTTCGAGTCGACTTCGTGGTAGGAACCGAAGTGCAGCGTGACCTTGACGTCCACGACCGGGAAGCCGGCGAGAACACCGGACTTCAGGGTGTCTTCAACGCCCTTCTCAACGGCCGGGATGTATTCGCGCGGAACCACGCCGCCCTTGATGGCGTCGACGAACTCGAAGCCCTTGCCGGGTTCGAGCGGTTCGAGCTTGAGGACGACGTGACCGTACTGGCCGCGGCCGCCCGACTGCTTGGCGAACTTGCATTCGGCGTTCTCAACAGTCGAACGGATCGTTTCGCGGTAGGCCACCTGGGGCTTGCCGACGGTCGCTTCGACGTTGAACTCGCGCTTCATGCGGTCGACGAGAATCTCAAGGTGCAGCTCGCCCATGCCGGAGATGATGGTCTGGCCGGACTCCTCATCCGTGCGGACGCGGAAGGACGGATCTTCCTGCGCGAGACGGTTGAGGGCGAGGGCCATCTTTTCCTGGTCGGCCTTGGTCTTGGGCTCGACGGCCTGCGAGATCACGGGTTCAGGGAACTCCATGCGCTCGAGGATGATCGGGGCGTCGAGGGCGCAGAGCGTGTCGCCCGTCGTGACGGACTTCAGGCCCACGGCCGCGGCGATGTCGCCCGACTCGACCATCTTGATTTCCTTACGCTCGTTGGCGTGCATCTGCAGCAGACGGCCGATGCGTTCCTTGTTGTCCTTGACGGAGTTGAGGACCGTGTCGCCGGAGTTGAGGATGCCCGAGTAGACGCGAAGGAACGTGAGCTGGCCCACGTACGGGTCGGTCATGATCTTGAAGGCGAGGGCCGAGAAGGGAGCGTCATCGCTCGCTTCACGGGTGACTTCCTTGTCGTTCAGGTCGAAGCCCGGAACCGGCGGAATGTCCGTCGGGGCCGGCAGGAACTGCACGACGGCGTCGAGCATGCGCTGCACGCCCTTGTTCTTGAACGCGGTGCCGCAAAGCATCGGCTGGATTTCGCAGGCGATCGTGCGCTGACGAAGACCCTTGATGATCTCCTCTTCGGAAAGCGTGCCTTCCTCGAGGTACTTGTTCATCAGTTCTTCGTTCGCTTCAGCGGCCGCCTCGATCATCTTCTCGCGCCATTCGTTGGCGGAGTCGACGAGCTCGGCGGGAATCTCCTCGTACGAGAACTTCATGCCCTGGGACTTCTCGTCCCAAATGATGGCCTTCATCTTCAGAAGGTCGACGACGCCCTGGAACATGTCCTCGGCGCCGATGGGGATGACGATCGGCACGGGGTTGGCCTGCAGGCGCTTCTTCATCTGGTCGTAGACCTTGAAGAAGTTCGCACCGGTGCGGTCCATCTTGTTGACGAACGCAAGACGGGGCACGTGGTACTTATTGGCCTGACGCCACACCGTTTCAGACTGCGGCTGAACGCCGCCCACGGCGCAGTACACCATGCAGGCGCCGTCGAGCACGCGCATCGAGCGCTCCACTTCGACCGTGAAGTCGACGTGGCCCGGGGTGTCGATGATGTTCAGGCGGTACGGCTGCCACTGCATCTCCATGCCGCGCCAGAAGCAGGTCGTGGCGGCCGACGTGATCGTGATGCCGCGTTCCTGTTCCTGCTCCATCCAGTCCATCGTCGCAGCGCCGTCATGCACTTCGCCGATCTTGTGGTTGACGCCCGTGTAGAACAGGATGCGTTCGGTCGTGGTGGTCTTGCCCGCGTCGATGTGGGCGGAAATACCGATATTGCGATAACGCGAAATCGGAGTCTGACGAGCCATTTAAGGTTCCTCTCAAAGTGCGCCGCACGTGCCCCGGAGGGCGCCGTGCGGTCGGGATGCAGTTAGAAGCGGAAATGCGAGAAGGCCTTGTTGGCTTCAGCCATACGATGGACTTCGTCGCGCTTCTTCACGGCGCCGCCGCGGTTTTCGCTGGCGTCGAGCAGCTCGCCGGCGAGGCGCTGCGGCATCGACTTCTCGGAGCGGCTCTTGGCCGACTCACGCAGCCAGCGCATGGCGAGGGCGAGGCGGCGGACCGGACGGACTTCGACCGGGACCTGGTAGTTCGCGCCACCGACGCGGCGGGACTTCACTTCCACCAGCGGACGGACGTTGTTGATGGCGTTGTTGAACACTTCCAGGGCGCTCTTGCCGGTCTTCTCTTCGATCTGCGCGAAGGCGCCGTAGACGATGCGTTCCGCAACCGACTTCTTGCCATCGAGCATGATCACATTGATGAACTTGGTAACTTCAACGCTGCCGAACTTCGGATCCGGCAGGATTTCGCGCTTCGGTACTTCGCGACGACGGGGCATTTGAATTCCTCTTTTATCTTCAGTCTTGCGCGCTTCCCGACTACATCAGACTGCGGGGCGCGCATTTTTGATCAATTTGCGGACTGAGCGTCCGCGACTTACTCGGCCTCGGACGCGGCAGCGTCCAGCGGCCGTTCGCCTGCGGCTCAGGGCCGCGAAGCCGATTAGGCCGCCTTCGGGCGCTTCGCGCCGTACTTGGAGCGGGCCTGCTTGCGGTCCTTGACGCCCTGGGTGTCGAGGGAGCCGCGCACGATGTGGTAGCGCACGCCAGGAAGGTCCTTCACACGACCGCCGCGGATGAGCACCACGGAGTGTTCCTGAAGGTTGTGGCCTTCGCCGCCGATGTAGGAAATCACTTCGAAGCCGTTGGTGAGGCGCACCTTGGCGACCTTACGCAGAGCCGAGTTCGGCTTCTTCGGGGTCGTCGTGTACACGCGGGTGCACACGCCGCGCTTCTGGGGGCAGTTCTTCAGAGCCGGGCTCTTGCTCTTGTCGTGCGTGAGCTCACGGGGCTTGCGAACCAACTGGTTGATAGTAGGCATATCGTCCGTCTATAGATAAAAAAGCGTCCCGATGACGTCCGGGGCGCAGGTTTAACCGTTTTCAGAAAGGCCCTATTCTCCCCGAACAGCCTACTCGCACAGGCGATTCGACGATTCGTAAGGAATTGGTCGGATTCTGAGAACGTGTGATTTTCGTTCAGTTGACTCCGGGTGTCAAGCGACTGTCCCCGGATTTTCAATGAAAAAGCGGCCCGGCCGGAGCCCCTCCGTGGGGGAGGGGTCCGTGCCGGGCCGCCGGATCCAGGCGTCCGCCGCTTCCGCGAAGGAGCGGCGGATTCCGAAGATCATGGGTGCGCTTACTGCGCGGCGGGCGTCTCGGGCTTCTCAGCCGGCGCTTCGGCAGGCGTCTCGGCGGACTTCGGCGCCTCTTCGGCCTTCTTGGCGGCCGCCGGGGCGGACTCGTCCTCCGGCGCGGCCTCCTTGTGGTCGAAGAAGGCGAACGGGTCGACCGCGGGCTTCGGAGCGTCTTCGTACTCCTCGTCGAGCTCCTCCTGCGTTTCAGCTTCCGGAGTCGGCTCGTCGAAGGCCTGCGTCTCACGCTCGAGGCGTTCGGCAAGCTCCTGCGCCTTGTGGGCCTGGTGATAGGCGAGACCCGTACCGGCCGGGATCAGACGGCCGACGATCACGTTCTCCTTCAGGCCGCGGAGCTCGTCGCGCTTGCCCATGATGGCAGCCTCGGTGAGCACGCGGGTGGTCTCCTGGAAGGAGGCCGCGGAGATGAAGGAGTCCGTCGAGAGCGAAGCCTTCGTGATGCCGAGCAGAACGTTCTCGTAGGTCGCCGGGCGCTTGCCGAGCTCGACCACGCGGTCGTTCTCGTCGAGCATCTCGGAGCGTTCGACCTGCTCGCCCTGGATGAAGCGCGTGTCGCCCGGATCGGCGATCTGGACGCGGCGCAGCATCTGGCGGACGATCACTTCAATGTGCTTGTCGTTGATCTTCACGCCCTGCAGACGGTAGACGTCCTGGACCTCGTCGACGATGTAGCGCGCGAGCTCCTCGATGCCGAGCAGGCGGAGGATGTCGTGCGGATCGACCGGGCCGTCCACGATTTCCTCGCCCTTCTGCACGACCTGACCGTCGTGCACGAGCACCGTCTTGTCCTTGCTGATGAGCGTCTCGTGCGAGAAGCCTTCGCTGTCCGTGATGATCAGGCGCTGCTTGCCCTTCGTCTCCTTGCCGAAGGTCACCGTGCCGGTCACCTCAGCGAGCATGCCGGCGTCCTTCGGGCTGCGGGCTTCGAAGAGCTCGGCGACGCGCGGCAGACCGCCCGTAATGTCGCGGGTCTTCTGCGACTCGGTCGGGATGCGCGCGAGCACCTCGCCCATGCCGATGTCCTGGCCGTCGCGAACGACCACGAAGGCGCCCACGGGCAGCTGAATCGTCACGGCGTGGTCCGTGCCCGGAATCTTCACTTCCGAGCCGTCCTCGTTGAGCAGGTGCACCAACGGACGCAGGATGCCCGCAGCCGTGGCCTTGCCGCCCTTGCCGGTCGACTTCTTCGGGTCGATCACGACGAGGCTCGAGAGGCCCGTCACTTCGTCGACCTGGTTCATCACGGTGACGTTTTCAATGACGTTCTCGAACTTCACGCGGCCGGCGTACTCGGTGATGATCGGACGGGTCATCGGATCCCACGTGGCGAGCTGCTGGCCGGACTTGATCGCCTGATCAGCCTGCACGAGCAGCACGGAGCCGTACGGGACCTTGTGGCGTTCACGTTCGCGGCCGTGATCCGTGATCACGATCTCGCCCGAACGGGAGATCACCACGAGCTCGCCCTTGGCGGACTTCACGAAGCGCATGGCCGGCGAGAAGCTCACCGTACCGGCGGACTTCGCCTCGACGCTCGACGCGACGGCCGCACGCGACGCGGCGCCGCCGATGTGGAACGTACGCATCGTGAGCTGCGTGCCCGGTTCGCCGATCGACTGGGCGGCGATCACGCCGACGGACTCGCCGGCGTTGACGAGCGAGCCGCGGCCGAGGTCGCGGCCGTAGCACTTGGCGCACAGGCCGTAGCGCGTGTCGCAGGTGAGCGGCGTGCGGACCTTGACCATGTCGATGCCGAGCTCGTCGAGCTTATCGCAGGCGCGCTCGTCAAGGAGCGTGCCGGCGGCGAGGACGACCTCGTGCGTGTCGGGATTGAGCACGTCGATGGCGGTCACGCGGCCGAGCACGCGGTCGCGCAGGGCCTGGATCACCTCGCCGCCCTCGACGAGGGCGCGCATCTCGACGCCGCGGGTCGTGCCGCAGTCGTCTTCGACGACCACGAGGTCCTGCGTCACGTCGACGAGACGACGGGTGAGGTAGCCCGAGTTCGCGGTCTTCAGCGCCGTATCGGCGAGGCCCTTGCGGGCGCCGTGGGTCGAGATGAAGTACTGCAGAACGTTGAGGCCTTCACGGAAGTTCGCCGTAATCGGCGTCTCGATGATCGAACCGTCCGGCTTCGCCATCAGGCCGCGCATGCCGGCCAACTGGCGAATCTGAGCCGCGGAGCCTCGGGCACCGGAGTCGGCCATCATGTAGACGCTGTTGAAGGATTCCTGCGAAACCTTGCGGCCGTGACGGTCGATCGTGGGCTCGGTGGAGAGCTCCTGCATCATCACCTTGCCGACCTGGTCCGACGTGCGGCCCCAGATGTCGACCACCTTGTTGTAGCGCTCGCCCTGGGTGACGAGACCCGAGGTGTACTGCGCCTCGATCTCCTTCACCTCCTGTTCGGCGGCGCGCACGAGGCCTTCCTTCTGGGCGGGCACCTTCATGTCGCCCACACAGATCGAAATGCCCGCGCGGGTCGAGAGTCGGTAGCCGTTGTCCTTGAGCTTGTCGGCGAAGATCACCGTCGCGCGCAGGCCGCAGAGGCGGAAGCAGCGGTTGATGAGCTTGGCGATCTCCTTCTTCTTGAGGGTGATGTTGAGCTCCTTGAAGCTCATGCCCTCGGGAAGGATCTCGGAGAGGAGCGCACGGCCGACGGTCGTCTCGTAGCGGACGATCTTCGGGGTCTTCTCGCCGGTGTCGCGGTTGAGCTCGTACTCCTTGATGCGGACCGTGCAGCGCGTCTGCAGTTCAACGACGCCGTTGTCCCAGGCGCGCTGAACTTCAGCGACGTCGGCGAAGTACATGCCCTCGCCCTTGCCGTTGATGCGCTCGCGGGTGGCGTAGTAGAGGCCGAGCACCATGTCCTGCGACGGCACGATCGACGGATCGCCGTTGGCCGGGAAGAGCACGTTGTTCGAGCTCATCATGAGGCCGCGGGCCTCAAGCTGCGCTTCGAGCGAGAGCGGCACGTGGATGGCCATCTGGTCGCCGTCGAAGTCGGCGTTGAACGCCGCGCAGACGAGCGGATGGAGCTGCATCGCCTTGCCTTCAATGAGCTTGGGCTCGAAGGCCTGAATGCCGAGACGGTGGAGCGTAGGCGCGCGGTTGAGCATGACGGGATGTTCGAAGATCACCTCTTCGAGGATGTCCCAGACCACGGGCTCCTGGTTCTCGACCATCTTCTTGGCAGCCTTCGGCGTGGGCGCGAGGCCGCGCAGCACGAGCTTGTTGAAGATGAAGGGCTTGAAGAGTTCGAGCGCCATGAGCTTGGGCACGCCGCACTGGTGCAGGCGCAGCTCCGGACCGACCGTAATCACGGAACGGCCCGAGTAGTCCACGCGCTTGCCGAGCAGGTTCTGACGGAAGCGGCCCGACTTGCCCTTGATCATGTCGGCGAGCGACTTGAGCGGACGCTTGTTGGCGCCGGTCATCGCCTTGCCGCGACGGCCGTTGTCGAGGAGCGAGTCCACGGCCTCCTGCAGCATGCGCTTTTCGTTGCGCACGATGATGTCCGGAGCCTTGATCTCGAGGAGGCGCTTGAGGCGGTTGTTGCGGTTGATGACGCGGCGGTACAAGTCGTTGAGGTCCGACGTCGCGAAGCGGCCGCCGTCGAGGGCGACCAACGGACGCAGGTCGGGCGGGAGGACCGGCAGGACCGTCATGATCATCCACTCGGGCTTGATGCCCGAGCGCTGGAAGCCTTCAAGGACCTTGAGGCGCTTGGCGTACTTCTTGATCTTCGCCTCGGAGCTCGTCGTGGAGAGCTCGGAGCGCAGACGCGTCACCTCGGAGTCGATGTCGATCGTGCGCAGCAGTTCGCCGATCGCCTCGGCGCCCATCATGGCCCGGAAGTCGTCGCCGAATTCGGCGGTCTTCTGGATGAATTCCTCTTCGTTGAGGAGTTGGCCGCGGGTGAGCGTGGAGAGGCCCGGATCAACGACGATGTAGGCTTCGAAGTAGAGCACGCGCTCGATGTCGCGCAGCGGGATGTCGAGCACCATGCCCATGCGCGACGGAAGGCTCTTGAGGAACCAGATGTGCGCGACGGGGCTGGCGAGGTCGATGTGGCCCATGCGTTCGCGGCGGACCTTGGCGAGCGTCACTTCGACGCCGCACTTCTCGCAGATTACGCCGCGGTTCTTCAGGCGCTTGTACTTGCCGCAGAGGCACTCGTAGTCCTTCACCGGCCCGAAGATCTTGGCGCAGAACAAGCCGTCGCGCTCAGGCTTCTGAGTACGGTAGTTGATCGTCTCCGGCTTCTTGACTTCGCCGTAGGACCAGGAGTGGATCTTCTCAGGGCTCGCGAGACCGATGCGGATCGCATCGAAATGCTCGTCCTTCTGGACCTGGTTGAAAATCTCATTAAGCGCAGCAGTCATTTCGCTTAAATCCTTGCTTAGTTCTTGACGAGGTCGATGTCGATGCCGAGCGACCGGATTTCCTTCACGAGCACGTTGAAGGATTCAGGCATGCCCGCTTCAATCTTGTGCTCGCCCTTGACGATGTTCTCGTAGACCTTCGTGCGGCCGTTGACGTCGTCGGACTTCACGGTGAGCATTTCCTGCAGCACGTAGGCCGCGCCGTAGGCTTCGAGCGCCCAGACTTCCATTTCGCCGAAGCGCTGGCCGCCGAACTGCGCCTTGCCGCCGAGAGGCTGCTGCGTGACGAGCGAGTACGGACCCGTGGAGCGGGCGTGCATCTTGTCGTCGACGAGGTGGTGCAGCTTCAGGTAGTGCATGTAGCCCACCGTGACGGGACGTTCGAACGCATCGCCGGTGCGGCCGTCGTAGAGCGTCGCCTGCGTCTTCGAAGGCGTGAGCTGCAGACGGGCGGCCTCGTCGTCCGGGAACGCGAGGTCGAGCATCATGCGGATCTGCTCCTCCGTGGCGCCGTCGAAGACGGGCGTCGCGAACGGCACGCCGTTCTGGAGGTTGCGCGCCATGCGCATGAGCTCCTCGTCGGTGAGGCTGTCGAGATCCTCGGTCTTGCCCGTGCGGTTGTAGACCTCGTTGAGGAACGCGCGGATCTGACGGACCTGCTCGGTCTTGAGCATCTGCTCGATGCGCCAGCCGATGCCCTTCGCGGCCCAGCCGAGATGGACTTCAAGCACCTGACCGATGTTCATTCGCGACGGCACGCCAAGCGGGTTGAGCACGATGTCGGCGGGACGGCCGTCGGCCATGTACGGCATGTCCTCGACCGGGCAGATCTTGGAGACCACGCCCTTGTTGCCGTGACGGCCGGCCATCTTGTCGCCGGGCTGCAGACGACGGCGTTCGGCGATGTACACCTTCACCATCTTGAGCACGCCCGGGGGCAGTTCGTCGCCGCGGGTGAGCTTGTCCTGCTTGATGTCGTACTTCTTCTGGTTGTCTTCGCGCGTGTGCTCGATCGCCTGCTTCGTGAGGTCGATGCAGTGCTGGGCGGTCTCCTCCTCCATGCGCAGGCCGAAGAGATCGTAGCCCTGCATCGCGGCGAGGAATTCGGCCGTAAGCACGCCGTCGGCGGGCAGCCCCTCGAGCTGCATCGTCGAGACGACCTTGTGGCCGGTGAGCTGGCGGCGCAGACGGTCGAAGGAGTCGCGCTCCACGATGCGCAGCTGGTCGTCGAGGTCGCGGCGGTAGCGCTTGAGGGCGTCGTTGATGATGCTCTCGGCGCGCTTGTCGCGCTTGACGCCGTCGCGCGTGAAGACCTGAACGTCGATCACGGTGCCGGTCATGCCGGACGGAACGCGCAGCGAGGTGTCCTTCACGTCGCTCGCCTTCTCACCGAAGATCACGCGCAGAAGCTTCTCCTCAGGCGTGAGCTGGGTTTCGCCCTTCGGCGTGACCTTGCCCACGAGCACGTCGCCCGCCTTCACTTCGGCGCCGATGAACACGATGCCGGAGTCGTCGAGGCGCGAGAGCTGGTTCTCGGAGAGGTTCGAGATGTCGCGCGTGATTTCCTCAGGCCCGAGCTTCGTGTCGCGCGAGACGACCGACAGCTCCTCGATGTGGATCGAGGTGTAGCGGTCGTCGGCCACGACGCGTTCGCTGATGAGCACCGAGTCTTCGTAGTTGTAGCCGTTCCAGGGCATGAACGCGATCAGCATGTTCTGGCCGAGGGCGAGCTCGCCCGTGTCGGTCGAAGCGCCGTCGGCGAGCACGTCACCCACGGCGACGCGGTCGCCCTTGACGACGATCGGACGCTGATTGATGTTCGTGGACTGGTTGGAGCGGGTGAACTTCTGCAGGTTGTAGATGTCCACGCCCGTCTCGCCCGCGATCGACTCCTCGTCGTTCACGCGGATGACGACGCGGTTGGCGTCGACGTAGTCCACGACGCCGCCGCGGCGGGCCTGAACGGCGGTCTTGGAGTCCACGGCCACCGTGCGCTCGATGCCCGTGCCGACCACGGGCTTCTCGGGACGCAGGCAGGGCACGCCCTGACGCTGCATGTTCGCGCCCATCAGCGCGCGGTTCGCGTCGTCGTGCTCCAGGAACGGAATGAGCGCCGCAGCGCACGAGACGATCTGCGCCGGCGCGACGTCCATGTACTGGATGCGGGCGGGCGAGGCGAGGATCGTTTCACCGTTGTCGCGCGCGGAGACGAGCTCCTGCGTGAGGCGGCCCTCGTCGTCCATTTCGGCGTTCGCCTGGGCGATGATGTACTTGCCTTCCTCGATCGCGGAGAGGTAGTGGATCTCCTTGGTCGCGACGCCGTCCACCACCTTGCGGTACGGCGTCTCGAGGAAGCCGTACTCGTTGAGGCGGGCGTAGAGGGCGAGCGAGTTGATCAGACCGATGTTCGGACCTTCCGGCGTCTCAATCGGGCAGACGCGGCCGTAGTGGGTGGAGTGCACGTCGCGGACTTCGAAGCCCGCGCGTTCGCGCGTCAGGCCGCCCGGGCCGAGGGCCGAAATGCGGCGCTTGTGCGTGATCTCCGAGAGCGGATTCGTCTGGTCCATGAACTGCGAGAGCTGGCTCGAGCCGAAGAACTCGCGGATGGCGGCCGAAATGGGCTTGGAGTTGATGAGGTCCTGCGGGGTGAGGCCGTCGCTCTCCGCCTGGTTGAGGCGTTCCTTGACGGCGCGCTCGACGCGCACGAGGCCGGCGCGGAACTGGTTTTCCGCAAGTTCGCCCACGCAGCGCACGCGGCGGTTGCCGAGGTGGTCGATGTCGTCCACGCCGTTGACCGGGCAGACGCGCTTCTCGCCCTTGGCGTCGATCAGCTCGACGTTGTCCTGGCCGTTGCGCAGCGCGACGAGGAGCGCCATCGTGTCGACGATGTCCTCCTTCGTGAGGGTGCGTTCGCCCTCGGACGACGGACGGCCGAAGCGGGCGTTGACCTTCATGCGGCCGACGCGCGACAGATCATAGGCGTCGGGATCGAAGAAGAGACGGTCGAAGAGCGTCTCGACGGCCTCCTCCGTGGGCGGCTCGCCCGGACGCATCATGCGGTAGATCGCGACGCGCGCGGAGAACTGGTCCGGCGTGTCGTCGAGACGCAGGGTGTTGGAGATGTAGGCGCCGTGATCAAGCTCGTTCGTGAAGAGCGTTTCGAGCTTGCGCACGCGCGCGGCGCGCAGCTTCGCGAGCAGCGAGTCCGTGATCTCCTCGTTCGCCTGGGCGATCACCTCACCCGTCTGGGAGTCGACGATGGTCTTCGCGAGCACGCGTCCGATGAGGTAGTCGTCGGGCACGCCGATCGCCGTGACGTCGGCCTTGGCGAGGTCACGGAGATGCTTGCCGGTGATGCGCTTGTCGTGCGGGATCACGAGCTTGCCGTTGCCGTCGATGACGTCGAAGGACATCGTCTGGCCCTTGAGGCGCTCGGGGATCACGGGCAGCTTGGCGCCGGCCTTGAGGAGCTGGAAGGTGTCGAACGCGAAGAAGCGGGCGAGGATGTCCTCGACCGAGTAGCCGATCGCCTTGAGCAGGATCGTGCCGGGCATCTTGCGGCGGCGGTCGACGCGGAAGTAGAGAATGTCCTTCGCGTCGAACTCGAAGTCGAGCCAGGAACCGCGGTAGGGAATCACGCGCGCGGAGAAGAGGAGCTTGCCCGAAGAGTGGGTCTTGCCCTTGTCGTGCTCGAAGAAGATGCCCGGGGAGCGGTGCAGCTGGGAGACGATCACGCGCTCAGTGCCGTTCACGATGAACGAGCCCTTTTCCGTCATCAGGGGAATTTCGCCCATGTAGACGTCGTTCTCACGGATCTCCTTGATCGTGCCGGGTTCGGCCGCTTCACGGTCGTAGATCTCGAGACGGATCTTGGCGCGCAGGCGCGAGCAGAACGTAAGTCCGCGCAGCTGGCACTCGGCCACGTCGAACTCCGGCTCAGCAAGGTCGTAGCCGGCGAACTTCAGGCATGCAAAGCCGTTGTGGCTCGTGATCGGGAAGATCGAGGTGAAGGCGGCCTGAAGGCCGAGATTGCTGCTGCGGGCAGCGGGCTTCACGTTGGCCTGCAGGAACTCTTCGTACGAACGAAGCTGAATATCAAGCAGGGAAGGCACTTCAAGGACGCTCGGGCGAGAGGCGAAGCTCTTGCGGATGCGCTTCTTTTCAGTGAACGAGTACGACATGTAGACTCCGTTCGACATTAGGAATGAACCGGAAGAAGTCGGGTCTTGATGAGGGCGGGATGCAAGGACGCCGAAAAGCCGCTCGGCACTTCAGATTTCGTCAATCTGAGTCCGCGCGGCGCGCATTTGCAGGTTTTTGAGTCTGGCGACAGGTTCATCAAGGAAGGGACTTTGATCTGATTTTCTCATGAAACGCTGCGGAGAAGATCAGATCAAAGCCTCCTTGCGGAGGCTTTGAGGTGCTCCGCGACGGGCGCCCCCAGAGGGGACGTATCCGTCCGGAGCTTGCCGGTCAAGCAATAATTATTACTTGAGGACGACCTTGGCGCCAGCTTCTTCGAGCTTCTTGGCAGCGGCTTCGGCGTCAGCCTTCGGGAGGCCTTCCTTGACGGCCTTCGGAGCGCCTTCGACGAGGTCCTTGGCTTCCTTGAGGCCGAGGCCCGTGAGTTCACGGACGGCCTTGATGCAGGCGATCTTGTTCGAGCCGGCGGCTTCGAGGACGACGTCGAACTCGGTCTTCTCTTCAGCCGGGGCGGCGGCGGCGGCGGCCGGGCCGGCGACGGCGACGGCGGCGGCGGCGGCGGAGACGCCGAACTTCTCTTCCATCATCTTGATGAGTTCGGAGATCTCGAGGACGGTCTTGGACGCGATGGCGTCGAGGATTTCTTCATTGGTAAGGGCCATTTTTAGCTCCGTATTACGTAGTGTTTAGTTTGTTTGGAAAAACGAATTAGGCTGCAGCCTTTTCCTTGGCATCGCGCACAGCGGCCACGGTGCGCACGAAGCGCGCCGGGACTTCGTTGACGGTACGGACGAACTTCGCGATCGGCTCGTTCATCGTGGCCATCAACTTGGCAAGGAGTTCCTCGCGGCTCGGCATCGAGGCGAGCTGCTTGACGGCTTCCACGTCCATGACGTAGTTGTCCATCGCACCGCCCTTCACGACGAGCTTCTCGTTGTCCTTGGCGAACTTGACAAGAACCTTGGCAGCAGCGACCGGGTCGGCGGAGAAGCCGTAGACGAGCGGACCAGCGAACTGGTCAGCAAGCCCGGCAAACCCCGTGCCTTCCACGGCGCGGCGAACCAGCGTGTTCTTGACAACACGCAGCGTCACGCCATTCTTGCGCGCTTCAGCGCGCAGCTGCGTGACGGCCTGTACGGTCAGCCCACGGTATTCGGCGATGACCATCACGGAGGACTTCGAAACGACTTCCGAAATCTCCGCAATGACTGCCGCCTTGTCTTCACGATTAAGACCCATGGTCTGGCTCCACTCAGAGACGCCGATCCAACGGACCGGCGCCGGTTGCGATTAACCGGCAACCTTCTGAGAGCTTCACTTCTGTCAGAAGCCGGGGGCCTCGTTCCGAGGCGTCCGCAGCTTGGCAAACACGACGCAATGTCTCTCTTCGGTGCCGTCTGCGCTGGACCTCTTGCCGGCAGACGTTCCCGACGCGGAAAGTGCGTCCGCAGAACGCTGCAAGAGAATTAAAAGCGATCCCCTGATCCGGCGTTTCTTCTTTCCCCGCCGGGGGAGGAGACTGCTCTCCAGCGGTCTTTGACAGCAGTTCGGCCTTCAACACCACCCCGGAGGGAGGCGCCCGGGCCGAACCACCCAAAGCCCTTGAGGCCTCACGGCCTCAGCGAAGATCAGCTGATCTTCGGGCATCCCCGCGGACGGGGTTCGCTCGGGAAGCGAGGCGCCCGCGTCTGTCGCGGACGTCCTCTCCTCTTTGCGCACTGCAGGGGTGCCGCCCCTGGAAAATTCAATTACGCAGCGATGGTGCCGGCATCAATGCGTACGCCCGGGCCCATCGTCGAAGAGACCGAGACCTTGCACAGGTACTGGCCCTTCTGGGAGGCGGGCTTGAGCTTGTTGATCTGGTCGATCAGGGCGGCGAGATTCGTGCGCAGACGCTCGGCCTCGAAGGAGGCGCGGCCGATCGGCGCGTGAATGATGCCGGCCTTATCGGCGCGGAACTGGACCTGACCGGCCTTGGCGTTCTTGACGGCCTGGGCGACGTTCGGCGTGACGGTGCCGACCTTCGGGTTCGGCATCAGGCCGCGCGGGCCGAGGATCTGGCCGAGCTGACCGACAACGCGCATGGCGTCCGGCGAGGCGATCACGACGTCGAAGTCGAGTTCACCGGCCTTGACCTTGGCGGCGAGGTCGTCGAAGCCGACGATGTCGGCGCCGGCGGCGCGGGCTTCGTCAGCCTTGGCGCCCTGGGTGAAGACGGCGACGCGGACGGTCTTGCCCGTGCCTTCCGGCATCACGACGGCGCCGCGGACGGCCTGGTCGGACTTGCGGGGATCGATGCCGAGCTGAACGGCAACGTCCACGGACTCATCGAACTTGGCAGTCGCGTTGGTGCGGACGAGGTTGAGCGCGTCGAGGACCGGGTAGGCCTTACCGGCCTCAACCTTGCCCTGGAACGCCTGCTGGCGCTTCGTAAGCTTAGCCATTTAGAGACCCTCCACAACGATGCCCATCGAGCGAGCGGAACCGGCGATCGTGCGAACAGCGGCGTCCATGTCGGCAGCCGTCAGATCCGGCTCCTTCGTCTTGGCGATCTCTTCGGCCTGAGCGCGCGTGATCTTGCCCACCTTCGTGGTGTGCGGACGCGCGGAACCCTTCTGGACCTTGGCCGCCTTCTTGATGAGGACGGTGGCCGGAGGGGTCTTCATGATGAACGTGAAGCTCTTGTCGGCGTAGGCGGTGATCACGACCGGAATCGGGAGACCCGCTTCCATGCCCTGCGTCTTCGCGTTGAACGCCTTGCAGAACTCCATGATGTTCAGGCCGCGCTGGCCGAGGGCCGGGCCGATGGGGGGCGAGGGGTTGGCCTTGCCGGCAGGAACCTGCAGCTTGATGAAGCCGACGATTTTCTTTGCCATTTGGCTTTAATTCCTATTGGGTTCGATCGCTCCTTTCTCCAGGCGGATCAAGGGGCTCCCCAGTTGGTTGAAAACAGAGAAGCGCGAATATACACCTCGTTTCCCGAAGGTGCAACCAGTTTCGCGGATTTTTTTTAAATCTTCTCGACTTCGTTGAAGGCGAGGTCGACGGGCGTCTCGCGGCCGAAGATCGAAACGGCGACGTTGAGGCGGCTCTTGTCGTAGTCCACACCCTCGACGCGGCCCGTGAAGTCCTTGAAGGCGCCCGACTTGACGCGGACCATTTCGCCCACTTCGAACTCGACCTTCGGACGGGGCTTCTCGGCGCTCGTCTCGGCGGCGTTGAGGATGTCGTTCACCTCGGCGGGCGAAAGCATCACGGGGTTGTTGTTGCCGAGGAACTCGATCACGCGCGGCGTGTTGTTCACGAGGTGCCAGGTCGCGTCGTTCATCTCCATCTGGATGAAGACGTAGCCCGGGTACATGCGGCGCTCGCTCGTCACCTTGCGGCCGTTGCGGATCTCATGCACCTTCTCGATCGGCAGGAGCACTTCGCCGAAGCTCGGGCGCAGCGCGCCGCTCTGGGCGATGCGTTCCTCAAGGGCGTTCTTCACGCTCTTTTCCATGGAGGAATAGACGTGCAGGGTGTACCAATGCATCTTGTCGTTGGCCATGGCTCATTTCTCCCGGAAGCGATTAGAGCGAGATGCGAAGGAGGACGTCGTAGAGCCCCCATTCGATGATCAGGTCGCAGATGAAGAGGAAGAAGGCGATGATCACCACGAAGGCCATCACGAGACCGGTGGTGTTGAGCGTCTCCTTGCGGGTCGGCCAGACGACGCGGCGCAGCTCCTCGTAGGACTGCTGCCCGTAGGCGAGGAAGCGCTTGCCCGAGGGGGAGAGCCAGGCGAGGATCACGGCGAGGACCAGGCCGCCGGCGAGGGCGCCGAGTCGGACGGCCAGGGCCTGCTCGGAAAGGAGCGCGAAGGCCACCACACCGGCGAGAGCCGCCAGGACGGCGAGAGTGACGAGAACGACGTCGCTCTTGCCCGAGACGGTTTCAACTTCTTGAGTGCTCATGACAGAAAGGAATCCAGAACTCCCGCACGCGGAGCGCGCCGGGACTTGTCGAAAAATAGCTGTTGATTTTACCGGCTTTGTCTACCGGATGCACCCCGGCAGCCTCAACTTTTTCCGCAGCCAATAGAAAAGCCAAGCTGGTTTCCCAAGCTTGGCTTTTCATTTTTCTGGCAGGGGCAGAAGGAATCGAACCCTCAACCTACGGTTTTGGAGACCGTCGCTCTGCCGATTGAGCTATGCCCCTGTCTGTCCCGACCGGAAGTCTTCACCTCCGACCCGGACGGTGATCATTACTCGATGATCGTGGCGACGACGCCGGCGCCGACGGTGTGGCCGCCTTCACGG
>CAJKCQ010000051.1 GCA_905198475.1 uncultured Sutterella sp.
GCGGTGATCGCCAACGGCTCGGGCGTCGCCGCGCTCGCGGCCGACGCGGCCGACCGTGCGGGCGTGCAGATCGAGGGGCTCTCCAACCGGACGATTCAGAGGCTCCACAAGGTGCACCCCGAGGAGCGCATCCCAGTGAACCCCGTCGTGATCGGCGCGGGCGCGCCGGGCGCGCGCTTCGCCGAAACGCTCGGCATCGTGCTCGACGACCCGGCGGTGAACGGCGCCGTCGTCGTCGTGGGCCCCTCGCCCGTCTCGACGCTCGACCCGACCCTCACCGAACTCGCCCGCGCCGCGCTGAAGACCTACAAGCCCGTCGTCGTCTCCTGGCTCTCGAGCCGCTCGACCCCGGCGGTGGTGCGTCAGCTCGAGCGCCTCCCGGACTCGCGCCTGATCGCGGTCCGCTCGCCCGAGCTCGCGATGCGCGCCTTCGGGCTGCTCGCCGACCGCAGCGCCCTCATCGAAGCGCGCCGCTCGCCGCCCGCCGCCCGCCGCGGGCGGTTGGGCGCCGCGAAGCTCGTCCGCATCCGCCTCATCTGCCGCCGCGCCCTTGAGACGGGCCGACACTTTCTTCTCCCTTGGGAGGTCCGGGCGCTCCTCGAGGCGCTCGGCTTCCTCGCCGTCCCGGCGCAGTTGGTCGCCGGCCTCCCCGAGGCGCTTGAAGCCGCCCGGTCGATCGGCTACCCCGTCGCCCTCAAGGCTTCAAGCGAAGGGCTCGGGAGCCGCAGCGCCTCGGGCCTCGTAATCCTCGGCGTCGACTCGTCCGAAGCGCTCGAGGCGGCCTGGCGCCGCCTCACGGAGAACCTCGCCCAACACGCGCCCCTTGCGCGCCTCGAGGGCGTGCTCGTCGAGAAGATGTCCGCGCACTCGATCGAGCGCGAACTCTCGCTCAACGTGCGGCTCGACGCCGTGCTCGGCCCCGTCGTTGAGTTCGGCGGCGCGGGCCTCGCGCGCACGCTCTACAAGGACTTCGCCGTGGGGCTGCCGCCGCTCGCGCTCGCCGAAGCCGAGCGGCTCGCCCGGACGCCGAAGATCTCGCAGGCGCTCGACGCCTACCGGGGGCTCCCGGCGGTGGACCGCCCGCAGCTCCATGCGGCCCTCTGCCGGCTCGCGGACTTCGCCGCGGCGGTGCCGGCGCTGCGCGAGCTGCGCCTCGAGCCCGTGGTGCCCACGCCCGAGGGGCTTCTCGTCCTCAACGCCGAAGCGGCCCTCTACGACGCGCCTCTTGAACCCGACCGAACCTACCGGCACCTCGTCGTGCGCCCTGCGCCCGTCGAGGCCGGTCTCGCGGTGCGCGCGAAGAACGGCGCCGAAATGCGGCTGCGCGCGCTCCTCGAAGACGACTTCGAGCGGCTGCGCGCCTTCATCGAGTCGCTCTCGGAGTCGTCCTTCTACTACCGCTTCCACACGGCCGCGGCGCTCTCGGAGGAGCGCATCGCCTCGCTCTGCCGCCCGGACTGGTCCCGCGCAGGCGCGTGGGCCATCGCCGAATCCGCGCGGGAGGACGCCCCTCTCGCCGCCTCCGGCCGCTGGTCGGCGGGCGAGGACGAAGCCGAGTTCGGCATCGCCGTGCGCGACGACCTCCACCGGCTCGGCCTCGCGCGGATCCTGCTCGCGCACCTCGAGCGCGAAGCCGCCCTCGAGGGGTTTCATACAATGGCGGGTTATGTTCTTCCCGGCAACGAGCCGATGGAGCGCTTCATGGAGGCCTCCGGCTACGTGGTCGACCCCGAAGTCCGCGGCGCGCAGGCGAGGCGCTGGTCCAAGCGCCTGACGCCGCCCGCGGGCGCCCACTAAAAGGTTTTTCCAATGAGCATTCAGTCTTCGCTTCAGTACGGCATCCTGCGCCTCACGATCGACCGCAAGGAGCGCCGCAACGCCCTCACGGCGGACATGTTCCGTGCGCTCGCCGATGCGCTGCGCGCGGCCGAGGCGGATCCCAAGACCCGCGTGGTGCTGCTGCAGGCCGCGGGCTCGGTCTTCTCCGCCGGCGCCGATCTTGAGGAGATGCTCGCCGCCCCAGAGGCGGCCGAAGCCGCCGCGGACGACTTCTTCAGCACGATCAGCGCCTTCACAAAGCCCGTCATCGCCGCCGTGAACGGTCCCTGCGTGGGCGAGGCGTTCACCGCGCTCCTCTACTGCGACCTCGTCTACGCGGGCTCGCACGCGCTCTTCTCGCTTCCGGCCGTCGCGCTCGCGCGCACGCCGCGCTGGGGCGCCGCCACCGTGATGGCGCTCGCCGCGGGCCCGTCCAAGGCGGCCGAGAAGCTGCTGCTCTCCGAGCCGATCAGCGCCGACGAAGCGGAGGCGATGCGCCTCATCACCCGCGTCGTTGAGGACGAGCACCTCGAGAACGTCGTCGCCGCCAAGACCGCCCGCCTCGCCGTGCTTCCGCCCGGCGCCGTCGCCGGCACGAAGCAGGTGCTGCGCGCCGCCCGCGCGAAGCTTCTCGCCGACGCCGCCCCCTTCGAGGAGGAGGTCTACCGCCGCCAGGCCGTTTCGCCCGAAGCCGCCGAGGCCCTCAAGGCCTTCCTCGAAGGCCGCCGCCCGGTCTTCCAGGCGGACGATGAGGAGTAGTGCACCAATTTGAATCAATACGCACCACATTGGTGCTATTGAGGCCCCGCGGATTCCTCCGCCGGGGCCTTTTTTGCGTCCGTGCACGCCTCCCGTGCATGTGCGCCCCTCGTTCCTGGGGTTTCTCCTTTATGGCACGTCTATTGCTTTCATCCCTTTAGAGGGAGCAGTTCCGCCTCTGCGACGTCTGCGCCTCAGCCTGGAAGCACATCAGAGAAGAGGAACTCATCATGACCACGCTTTTCCGCCGCACCGCTCTCGCCGCCGCGACATGCCTGTTCGTTCTGTCGTCCGCCGTGGGCGCCGCGGAGCTCACCGGCACCCTGAAGAAGATCCAGGACTCGGGCTCGATCACGCTCGGCTATCGTGAGAGCTCCGTGCCGTTCTCCTACCTCGACGCGGCCGGCAAGCCCACGGGCTACGCCTACACGGTCTGCAACCGCGTCGCCGACGCCGTCAAGACGGAGCTCGGACTCCCGAAGCTCGAGGTGAAGTACCAGGCCGTCACGAGCGCCAACCGCATCCCGCTCATCCAGAACGGCACCGTGGACATCGAGTGCGGCTCGACCACGAACTCCCTCAAGCGCCAGCAGGAGGCCGCCTTCTCGGTCGCCTACTTCGGCATCCAGGTCTCCGCGGCCGTCTGGAAGTCCTCCGGCATCAAGTCCTTCGACGACCTCAACGGCAAGACGATCGCCCTCACCTCGGGCACGACCTCCGTCGCCCTCGTGAAGAAGTACGAGAAGGAGCACAACCTCAAGTTCCGCTACCTGATGACGAAGGACTTCGCCGAGTCGATGCAGTTGGTCGCCAACAAGCGCGCCGACGCCTTCGTGATCGACGACGTGCTCCTCGCCGGCCAGATCGCCAACCTCTCCAACCCGCAGGACTTCACGATCCTCGACGCCGCCCTCTCGGTCGAGCCCTACGGCGCGATGTTCCGCAAGGACGACCCGCAGTTCAAGGCCCTCGTGGACAAGACCGTGGTCGGCATGATCAAGTCGGGCGAGCTTGAGAAGCTCTACCAGAAGTGGTTCGAGTCGCCCATTCCGCCCAAGGACGTCAACCTCAACTTCAAGATGAACTCCTACACGAAGGAGCTCTTCAAGAACCCGAGCGACAAGGGCATCTGATCCTTCGTCTCCGGACAACCCGGTTTTCAGCTCCGGATGCGGCTCAGCTAGCTTTCAGGCCGCATCCGGAGTCTTCTTCCCTCAGCCCGTCACAGACCCCCCGCCAAAGCGCCCTGCCCACTGCGGCGCCGGCCATCGCAGCCGCTCCGCAGTCAGGGACCAACATAAGAGGACCGCGTCATGGCGCTCAACTTCAGTCTGGACTCGCTCCTCGAGCAGTCCCTCCTAACCGACGACCCCTGGTGGGTCTACATCCTCTGGGGCGCAGGCTGGACGATCGGCCTCGCCGTCGCCGCCTTCGCGCTCGCCCTCGTGGTCGGCGTCATCGTGGGCACCCTGCGCACGACCCGGAACCGCTTCGTCGCCGGGCTCTGCGAAGCCTGGATCGAACTCTTCCGCAACATTCCGCTCATCGTCCAGATCTTCATCTGGTACTTCGTCGTTCCCGAACTCGTCCCCTGGTACAAGGACTGGCTCACCGAAGCGGACCCGGCGGTCGGCCAGTTCGTCACGGCCTTCCTCTGCATGGGGCTCTTCACCTCCTCGCGAATCGCCGAGCAGGTGCGCTCGGGCATCGCGAGCATCCCGCGGGGGCTGCCCAACGCCGCCCGCGCGCTCGGCTTCACGCCGCTGCAGAGCTACTGCGAGGTGATCCTGCCCATGGCGATGCGCCTCATCGTCCCCCCGCTCACGAGCGAGGCGATGAACCTCATCAAGAACACCGCCGTCGCCATGACGATCGGCCTGCCCGAACTCACGATGCGCGCCAACGAGATGGGCGAGAACACGTTCACCTTCTTCGCCGCCTACCTCTGGGCGACGATTCTCTACATCGTGATCGCGCTCGTCGTGAACCGCCTGATGGTCTGGGTCGAATCGCAGTGCGCGATCCCCGGTCTCATCGCCGCCAAATAAGGAGAAAGAACCATGTCCGTCGACTTCTCCTCCATTTCCGGCTCCGTTGACTTCCTGCTCGCCGGCGCGGGCTACACGCTGCAGCTCACCGCGATCACGGCCGTGCTCGGCCTCGCCCTCGGCACGCTCCTCGCGCTCGCGCGCCTCTCCTCGATCGGCTGGCTCTCCGGGCTCGCGAAGCTCTACATCAACCTGATGCGCGCCGTGCCTCTCGTGCTCGTGCTCTTCTGGTTCTTCCTGCTGATGCCCGAGGTGCTGCGCTTCATCTTCGGCCTCGACCATCCGGTGATGATCGGCGCAAACCTGACGGCGATCATCACGTTCGTGCTCTTCGAGGCGGCGTACTTCGCCGAAATCATGCGCGCGGGCATCCAGTCGATCGGCCGCGGGCAGTTTTTCGCCGCCACCGGCCTCGGGCTCACCTACGCGCAGACGATGCGCTACGTGATCCTGCCGCAGGCCGTGCGCAACATGCTCCCCGTGCTCCTCACGCAGACGATCATTCTCTTTCAGGACACGAGCCTCGTGTACGTCATCAGCGGGAGCGACTTCATGGGCGCCGTCGTCAAGATCGCTCAGCGCGACGGACAGCTCGTTATGATGTACTCTTTCGCTGCCGCCTGCTACCTTGCAGTTTCGCTTTCGCTCTCGATGCTCATTCGCCGCCTGCAGGCGAAGATGGCCGTTGCTGCCCGCTGAGGCCCGGCCCTGATCCCAGAGATGCATACCTCCCCTATGAAGGATTGAAGGATTCCCCCCATGGCAATGATTGAAATCAAGAACCTCAGCAAGTGGTACGGCAACTTCCAGGTTCTGAAGAACTGCAGCGTCAACGTCGAGAAGGGTGAAGTCGTTGTCGTCTGCGGCCCGTCGGGCTCGGGCAAGTCCACGCTCATCAAGACGGTCAACGCGCTCGAACCCTTCCAGAAGGGCGAGATCACGGTGGACGGCATCTCCGTGGGTGATCCGAAGACGGACCTGCCGAAGCTGCGCAGCCGCGTCGGCATGGTGTTCCAGCACTTCGAGCTCTTCCCGCACCTCTCGATCCGCGAGAACCTGGTCCTCGCGCAGATGAAGGTCCTTGGGCGCTCGCGCGAAGAGTCGCTCACCCGCGGCCTGAAGCTCCTTGACCGCGTGGGGCTCCTCGCGCACGCCGACAAGTACCCCGGTCAGCTCTCCGGCGGCCAACAGCAGCGCGTCGCCATCGCCCGCGCCCTCGCGATGGACCCGATCTGCATGCTCTTCGACGAACCCACCTCGGCCCTTGACCCCGAGATGATCAACGAAGTGCTCGACGTCATGGTGAGCCTCGCCAAGGAGGGCATGACGATGATGGTGGTCACGCACGAAATGGGCTTCGCCAAGAAGGTCGCCGACCACGTGATCTTCATGGATGCGGGCGAAATCATCGAGAACCTTCCCGCGGACCAGTTCTTCAGCCAGCCGCATACCGAGCGCGCGCAGAAGTTCCTCTCGAAGATTCTCAACCACTGAGACCGGAGTTCCGACCCGAGGGCGCCCTGAGCGGGCGCCCCCCGGAGCAGAGGCGCCCCGCGTTTCCGGCTGTTAGCGCAGTCCGGGACGCGGGGCGCTTTTCTTCTAAAATAACAAGTTGCCCTGATCCACGAGGAGCCCAATTCATGATCGAAACGCATTTTGACGCCGCCGCCGCGGTGAGCCTCGGACGCGAAGTCCTCACGCATGAGGCCGACGCCGTTCTCGCCGCCGCGAAGCGCCTCGGCAAGACGCCCGACTTCGCCCTCGCCGTCAAAGCGATCCTCGGCTGCCGCGGCAGACTCGTCGTTTCGGGCGTAGGCAAGTCCGGACACATCGGCCGCAAACTCGCCGCCACCTTCGCCTCCACGGGCACCCCGGCCTTCTTCGTGCACGCGGGCGAGGCGGCCCACGGCGACCTCGGCATGATCACGAGCGGCGACGTCGTGCTCGGCATCTCCTACTCGGGCGAGACGCAGGAGCTCCTGATGATCGTCCCGATCCTCAAGCGCGAGGGCGCCACGCTGATCGCGATGACCGGGAATCCGGACTCGACGCTCGCGCGCCACGCCGACTTCCACATCAACTGCCACGTCGAGCGCGAGGCCTGCCCGCTCAACCTCGCGCCCACCTCCTCCACGACGACCACGCTCGCCCTCGGCGACGCGCTCGCCGTCGCCTGCCTCTCCGCGAAGGGCTTCAGCAAAGAGGACTTCGCGCGCAGCCATCCGGGCGGCGCGCTCGGCCGGCGCCTGCTCATCCACGTGCGCGACGTCATGCGTCAGGGCGACGCGGTGCCGCGCGTCACGGCCGACGTGCGGCTCCTCGACGCGATCCGCGAGATCACGCGCAAGCACATCGGCATGACGGCCGTGGTGGACGACGACGACCGCGTGATCGGCATCTTCACCGAAGGGGACCTGCGCCGGCTCATCGAGCGCGTGGGCGACGTGCGCGACGTCGTGATGCGCGACGTGATGACCCCGAACCCCCACACGATCGGCCCGGACGAACTCGCCGCAGCCGCCGTCAAGGCGCTCGAGGCGCACCAGTGCAATCAGCTTCTCGTCGTGGACCATGACGGCCGCCTCGTCGGCGCACTCCACATGCACGACCTGATGGACGCAAAGGTGATCTGATGAACGCCTCTCCGACCCTTCTCGAACGGCTCGGCCGCATCCGCATCGTCGTCCTCGACGTGGACGGCGTGCTCACCGACGGCTCGCTCGTCTTCACGGGCGAAGGCGAGCTCGCAAAGACCTTCAACGTGCGCGACGGCCTCGGCATCAAGCTGCTGCAGGCCGCCGGCATCGAGGTGGCGATCCTCACGGGCCGCACCTCCTCGATCGTCGCCTACCGCGCCGACGAGCTCGGCATGACCCGCGTCGAACAGGGCAAGCTCAAGAAGCTCCCGACCCTGCGGCACATGCTCGAGGCGGCGGGCATCGCCCCCGAGGAGTGCGCCTACATGGGCGACGACCTCCCGGACCTGCCCTGCCTGCGCGCGGTCGGCTTCTCCGCCACGCCCGCGGACGGCAGCCCCGAGCTCGAGCCCTACGTGCACTGGCGCGCTCCGCATGCGGGCGGCCGCGGCGCCGTGCGCGACCTCGCCGAAAAGATCCTCCAGGCCCAGGGCCGCTGGGAGCCGCTCCTCGCCGAGCGCTTCCTCTCGCAGGAGTAGTTCTTTCATGGCGCACCGCCGTCTCGTCATCCGCGAGCGCATCACGGCCATCATCGGCTCGGCGCTCCTCCTCCTGATCGTGCTCACGAGCTACTGGTACTCCATCCGCGCGGACCTCGAGGGTCTCAAGTACGTCCCGAGCGACAAAAGCCCGGACTTTCTCGCGAAGAACGTCTCGCTCACTGACTTCGACGAGACGGGGACGCCGAAGTTCAAGGCCTTCGCCGAGCACCTGCAGCACTTCTCCGACGAGCGCATGCGCGCCGAAAAGGGCCTCGTCGTCTCGCTCGCGCCCAACGAGGCGACCGCACGCGCCCGCGCCGACGAGATCTGGAGCGACGACGGCATGGAGACGGTCGAATTCTCCGGCAACGTCGTCGTGACGCGCGCGCCTTTCCAGGGCGAGCCCGAACTCGAATTCAGGAGCGGCTACGTGCGCGGCTGGCTCGACACGTTGCGCTTCGAGACCGACAAGCCCGTCTACATGCGCCGGGGCTCGGACACGACCGAAGCCCAGGGGGGCATGATGTACGATAATGTCGCCCGCACCGTGGAGCTCAAGGGGCGCGTGGGCTCGGTTCTCCATCCCGAGAACTTCCGCAAGCCCGCTCCCTGATCCCCGCCCCCACCCACCGGACACCCTCATCGGACCAACCCGCCATGAAGAAGCTTTTCGCCGTTCTGCTCGCCGCCGGTCTCGTCTCCAGCGCCTGGGCGCTTCAAACCGACCGCGAGCAGCAGATCGAAGTGCACGCCGACCAGTTCAACGGCGACGAAGTGAAGCAGACCGCCGTCTACAGCGGCGCCGTGGTGGTCGATCAGGGCTCGATGCGCCTCACGGGCGACGTGCTTAACCTGCGCATCACGCCCAAGGGCTACCGCCGGGCGACGATCACGGGCGCGCCGGCGAAGTTCCGCCAGCAGCGCGATCCGGACGCGAAGAACCCCGTGGACGAGTGGGTGCACGCCGAGGCGAAGCGCATCACCTACGACGAGGAGACCGACACCGTGACGCTCTCGGGCACGGCCCGGCTCTCGCGCTCTGAAAACGGCGTCGAGAAGGACATGACGCAGGGCGATCGCATCGTCTACGACATGAGGAACGCCCGCTCGGTGGTTGAAGGCGCCGTCGAGGGCGGCCGCCGCCAGCGCGTCACTACCGTGATCGCGCCGCGCACGCAGAACAGTCAGGCGAAGCCGCGCGCGGGCGCTCCGCTCTCGCCGGCGACCTCGATCGCCAATCCCTGATCCCCTCCGTCCACACCCCGAGCCGAAGCCGCTAGAAAAAATGGAATCCTCTGCCACCGTCCGTCCCGACGACGAAAAAGTCCACACCCTCGTCGCCCGCGGGCTCAAGAAGCACTACGGGAGCCGCCAGGTCGTCAAGGGCGTCGACCTCGCCGTGAAGTCGGGCGAAGTGGTGGGTCTGCTCGGGCCCAACGGCGCGGGCAAGACCACGTCCTTCTACATGGTCGTGGGGCTCGTCTCGGCCGACGACGGCGCGATCGAACTCGACGACGTCTCGATCACCCACCTGCCGATCTACAAGCGCGCCCGCATGGGGCTCTCGTACCTGCCGCAGGAGGCGAGCGTCTTCAGGAAGCTCTCCGTCGAGGACAACATCCGCGCCATCCTCGAGATGCAGCAGGACGCCTCGGGCCGCCCATTCACCCGCAACGAAATCGAGTCGCGCCTCGAAACGCTCCTCAACGAGCTGCAGATCCAGCACATCCGCACGAACCAGGCGCTCTCGCTCTCCGGCGGCGAGCGGCGCCGCACCGAGATCGCCCGCGCGTTGGCGGCGAACCCGCGCTTCATCCTGCTCGACGAACCCTTCGCGGGCGTCGACCCGATCGCGGTGATCGAGATCCAACGCATCATCAAGTATCTTCGCAGCCGCAACATCGGCGTGCTCATCACAGACCACAACGTGCGAGAGACGCTCTCGATCTGCGACCACGCCTACATCATCAACGAGGGCCGCGTGCTCGCCTCCGGCATCCCGAAGGACATCGTCGACAACCCCGACGTGCGCAGCTTCTACCTCGGCGACAACTTCAGCATGTAAGGACCCTGCGCATGCCCTCTCTTTCGGCCGGCCTCGGCCTCTCCGTCCAGCAGCAGCAGACCCTCGCACCGCAGCAGCAGTACGCGCTCCGGCTTCTGCGCATGAGCGCGCAGGAGCTGCTCGACGAGGCGGACCTCGCCGCCGAGGAGAATCCGCTGCTCGAACGCGAGGCGCCCGCCGGCGAAGAGGAGCGGCAGGACCAGCCCGCGCTCCATGAGGAGACCGAAGCCGTGCGGGGCGAGGATGCCGAGCAGTTCCCCGAAGACCGCGGTCCGCTCGAGAACGTCTACTCGGCCTGGACCGGCTCGGGCGCGGGCGACCCGGACGAGCTGCCCGCCGTGGAACGCGTCGCTGCGCCCTCGTCGCTGCGCGAAGACCTTCTCGCGGAACTGCGCACGCTCGACGTCGACGCCGTGACGCGCGAAGTGGTCCTCTGCCTCATCGACGAGCTCGACGACTCCGGCATGCTTCCCGCCCCCCTTGAGGAGGTGGTGGGCGACCTCTCGGACGTCCTCGACGCGCCGCTCGAGACCTGGCGCCGCGGGCTCGCGCTCCTGCAGACCTTCGACCCGCCGGGCGTCGGCGCGGCGAGCGCCGTCGAGTGCCTCACGCTCCAGGTGCGCCGCCGCATCGAGGAGGGTTCGGCCGACCGCGCCGCCGGCACGCTCCTCATCGATCTCATCGAGCGCAGACTCAAGGAGATCGCCCTTCAGGACCGCCGGGCGCTCCTCGCCGCCGCGGGGGGCGACGAAGCGCTCCTCGATCGCGCCCTCGCGCTCCTCAAGACGCTCAATCCCCATCCGGCCTCCAACTACTCGGCCGAAGCGACGCAGTACGTGGTCGCCGACATCCTCGTGCGCCGCGCGGGCGGCGTCTGGACCGCCGAGCTCAACGCCTCCGCCCAGCCGGGGCTGAGGCTCTCCTCGCTCGCGCAGGGCGCGGCCGTGGACGAGACGACGCCCTTCGGGCGGTATCTCGCCGAGGCGAAGCGCCTCATCGCCGGCATCGAGGCGCGCAGCTCGACGCTCCTCAGGGCCGCGCAGTTCGCCGTCGGCCGCCAGCAGGCCTTCTTCGAGAAAGGCCGCGCCGCGCTCGTGCCGCTCACGATCGGCGAAGCGGCCCGCGAGCTCAGCCTCTCGGACTCCACCGTATCGCGCGCCGTCTCGGGCAAGTTCTTCCAGTGCCCCGCGGGCACCTTCGAGCTGCGCAGCCTCTTCCTGCTGCCCGCCGTCCAGGCGACCGACAGCCTCGGCATGAGCGCCTCGGTTTCGCCCGCACGCATCCGCGCGCGCATCTGCGAACTCATCGCCGCCGAACCGACCGACAAGCGCCTCTCCGACCAGGCGCTCACGGACCTGCTGCGCGGCGAGGGGTTCGACATCACGCGGCGCACCGTCGCCAAGTACCGCGACCTCGAGAGCATCCCCACGGCGCGCATGCGCGGCGCGAAGCGCTGACCGCCCACTTTTCTTCCTCCGGCCCCCTGCAACCGGGAGGCCGCCGTCCGATGAATCCCTTCACTCCCTACCTCAGGCTCAACGCCGTACGGCTCGACCTCGACGTGAAGAGCCTCAAGCGCCTCTTCGAAGAGGCCGCCGGCGCTCTTGAAGTGACCTACGGCGTGCCGCACGACGAGGCCTTCGCCGCGCTCTCGGAGCGCGAGCGGATCGGTTCGACTGCGCTCGGGCACGGCTGCGCCGTGCCGCACGGGCGGCTCGAATCCCTCGACTCGCCCGTCGTCGCCTTCCTGCGCACGCGCGAGCCCGTCAAAACGCCTTCGCCCGACGGCACCGGCGCGAAGCTCTTCGTGGTGATCCTCGCCCCGGCGGAGAACCCCGAGGCGCACCTCGGACTGCTGCGCGCGACCGCGGCGCTCCTCTCGGACGCCGACGCGCGCGCCCGGCTCATCGCCGCACCGACCCCCACCGCCTTCTGCGAGGCGCTCTCGGCCTGGGTGCCGCCCGTCGAAGAGGCCGGGGGCGCCGCAACATAAAGACTGCGGCCTCCGCTCGGCGTGCGCGGGCGCTTCCTGCTACAACAACAGAACCCCTCGCTTTCCACATCTCTTCTGAGGCGCGCACCATGCAGCTCATCATCGTCACGGGTCTTTCCGGCGGCGGCAAGTCGATCGCCGTCCGGCAGTTGGAGGACAGCGGCTACTACTGCATCGACAACCTGCCCGCGGAGTTCCTCGAACCCGTCGCGGAGCGGCTCGCCGCCAACGGCACCCGCGCCGCGGCCGTCGCGATCGACGCACGTTCGCACGCGACATTCGACACCGCCTTCGCCGCGCTCGAGCATCTCAAGGCGCGCGGCTTCGACACGCGCGTGCTCTTTCTCACCGCCTCGAACGAGGAGCTCGTGCGGCGCTTCTCCGAGACGCGCCGCCGTCATCCGCTCTCCACGCACGCCGAGCACCTCGACCAGGAGCTCACGCTCCAGGAGGCGATCCGCCGCGAACGCGAGCTCCTGCTGCCCGTCGCGCAGATCGCGCACGTGATGGACACGACGCGGCTGCTGCCCTCGCAGCTGCGCCGCTGGGTGCAGCAGTTCATCGGCGAGCCGGGTGCGAAGCTCACGCTCACCTTCGAGTCCTTCGGCTACAAGCGGGGGCTCCCGTTCGCCTCGGACCTCGTCTTCGACGTGCGCTGCCTCCCCAACCCCTACTACGCGCCCGAGCTGCGCGCCCTCACGGGGCTCGACGCGCCCGTGGCGGAGTACCTCGCGCGCCAGCCGCTCGTGGGCGAGATGATCGACGACATCGGGCGCTTCATCGAGAAGTGGATCCCGCACTACACGGCGCAGAACCGCCACTACCTCACGGTCTGCATCGGCTGCACGGGCGGACAGCACCGCTCCGTCTACGTCGCCGAAATGCTCGGGCGGCGCTTCTCCGACCGCACCGGAACGATCGTGCGCCACCGCGCGCTCGCGCAGGCGCTCAGCGCCGAGCAGAAGGCTCAGACCGAATAGCCCGCCGCCCGGAGCGCCCGCTCGACGTAGATCCGCACGGGCGCGGGCATGCCCGGCCAGGCGGCCGGATCGGCGGCGAAGCAGGTGAACCCCTGCGCCTCGAGCGACCCCTGCGTGCGCAGGAGCGCGCATCCGTCGAGGAAGAGCCGTTGGTGCGTGAGCTCGCGCTTCATGGCGCCCAAGGGCGCCGCCTCCCAACCCTCGTCGAACCCGAAGTCCGCCGGCCCGGAGATTCCGGCGGCGTCGAGCGGAACCTCCCGCACGACGGGCGTCCAGAGTCCGGCCCAGACGCCTCCGTCTGCGCCGCGGCGCAGCCACACGCCCCGCGCGCTGACGGGAACGCCGAAAACGAGCCGGCGCACCGTCTTCACGAGGGGCTTCTTCGGCGCGGGGAAGTCCTCCGCCCGCCCGGCAAAAGCCGCCCGGCAGAAGCCGCGCACGGGGCACGACGGGCAGAGCGGCGCGCGGCGGCGACAGACGCCGCTTCCGAGGTCCATGAGCCCCTGCGTGTAGGCGGCGACGTCCTCCGGCCCGGGAAGAAGCTCCGCGGCCGCACGGGCGACGGCCGTCTCGAAGGACTTCTCGCCCACGCGGCCCGGAATCATCCGCACGCGCGCGAGAACGCGCTTCACGTTGCCGTCCACCATCGGCAGCTTCGCTTCGCCGCTCGTGAAGGCCGCGACCGCGGCCGCCGTCGAGGGCCCGACGCCGGGGAGTTCGAGAAGCCCCTCGGCGGTGTCGGGAAAGCGTCCGCCGAGAGGACCCGCCACCTGCTCGGCGGCGCGCTTGAGGTTGCGCGCGCGGGAGTAGTAGCCGAGCCCCGCCCAGAGGCGCATCAGTTCGTCCGCAGGGGCGGCGGCGAGCGCCTCGACGGTCGGGAAGCGCGCGAGAAAGCGCTCGTAGTACGGAATCACCGTACCGACCTGCGTCTGCTGGAGCATCACTTCGGAGACGAGCCGTTCGTAGGGCGTCGAAAAGCGCTGCCAGGGCAGGTCGCGGCGCCCGAAGGCGCGTTGCCAGCGGGCGAGCGTCCGGGCGAAGTCTGAATCGGTCATGAGGGGCGACGGGAAAACGAAAACGGCTGGGCGCCCATTCTCGCACGCCCGCAGACCGGCGCTGCGCGCGGCGGGAAGGGCGGCCGCGGCCGACTGCGAGCGATAATGATTCCTTTTCTCTTCTGCGCTCCCAAAAGCGCTCCGCCGTCATGTCCTTCAGCCACCCCGACTTCTCGAGCCTCTTCTGGCGCCTGCTCGCCGGCATCCTCAGCGTGATCGTCGTCACCTCGCTCGTGACGGGCACGATCTTCTACTGGGTGCAGAAGAACGAATGCGCCGAGGGCCGCATCGACGGACGCATCGGCGGGCGCAAGTCCGTCCTCGCCGCGCTCGTGGTCAACGAGTACGCCGGGCGCGAGGAGCTCGTGCGGTGGCTCAAGAGCGCGCAGAACACCCGGCCGACCGTGTACATCGTCAACGACGCGGGCGAGGAGATCTCCGGGCGCGGGGTGCCCGCGGCCGTGCTCGACTCTATCGGGCGCGACCGCGAGAAGATCGAGCGGTCGCTCACCGACCAAGCGAGCCTCACGGGATTCCCACTCAATTCGATCGAACGCGTCGAGATCGACGGCCGGCCCTACTACGCCTTCGCCATGCTCGCGACCGTGCCGCAGGACCTTTCGTTTCTCCCCTTCAACGGCCACGAGACCGCCGTCGTCGCGATGCTCATCGCGCTCGTGCTTTCCGCGCTCGTCTCGGCCGTACTCGCCTACTACTACACCCGGCCGCTCCTGAGGCTCAACTCGGCGATGCGCGACGTCGCGAGCGGGCGCTTCGACACCCGCGTCGATCCGGCCTTCTCCTCCGCGGGCGCCGAGGTGGCGGGCCTCGCCCGGGTCTTCAACCGCATGGCCGAGCGCATCGGCGCCCTCGTGCTCCGGCAGCAGCGGCTCTTTCACAACGTGAGCCACGAGGTGAGGAGTCCGCTCGCGCGCATCGACGTCGCGGTGGACCTCGCGCGCCGCGATCCCGAGCACGCCGCGCGCTACCTCGAGCGCATCGAGCGCGAGGTGAGCAACGTGGACCACCTCGTCGAGGAGCTCCTCACGGTGGCGCGGCAGGACGAAGCGGACGGGTCGTTGACGAAGACGCCCGAATCCATGCGCCGGCTCGTCGAGGACGTGGTCGAGACCGCGGGGTTTGAAGCGCAGAAGAAGCGCATCAGGGTGGTGCTCGACGACGCGCTCGACCGGGACGTCGTGCTCGAAGTGAACGCCGAATCGCTGCGCTCGGCGCTCGGCAACCTTCTGCGCAACAGCCTGCGCCACACGCCCGAGGGCGGCCGGATCACGGTGCGCATGAAGCGCGGCCCCGGCCTCCTGCGCATCCGCTGCGGCGACGAGGGGCCGGGGGTGCCGGAAAACGAACTCCCGACGCTCTTCGACCCCTTCGTGCGCGGCAACCGCGAGCAGACCGGCACGGGCTTCGGCCTCGGCCTCACGATCGCGCGCAGCGCCGTCCTCGCCCACGGCGGCTCCATCCGCGCGAGAAACCTGCTGCCGCGCGGCCTTGAGGTGATCGTGGACCTGCCGCTCGCGGCGCCCCCGGCGGCCGTGCAGGGGGCGCGCTGAAGCATTCCCTCACCGCTCCGCCCGGTCGGCCGGGGCGCCGCGCCGATAGAATGAACCGCCGTCCGCGGCTCATCTCTCCCCGCCCCGGCCGACTCGCATCAGAACACCAGAAGGACGACATCATGTCCAGCGGCACGCTCCGTCTACTCTTTGCCTGCGCACTCTGCGCCGCCACCGCTCTTCCGGCCGCGGCGATGCCCGGCATGCCCGCTGGGCATCCGGCCGTCTCGACGCCCGACCGCACGCTCTTCGAGCTCATCGCCGCCGGCGTGGCGCTCCACCGCGGCGAGGCGGGCTTCGCCTACGCCGCCTGGATGGACGCGGCCGAGACGACGAAGAATCCCGGCGTCGCGCAGCTCGCCTGGGAGACGGCGGTCTCCGCGCGGGATTCCGAAAAGACCCTCGCCGCCGCCCGGCTCTGGCTCAAGCTTGATCCGGCCGCCGAAGGCGCGCGCCAGACGCTTCTCGCCGACGCCGTCGAGCGCGGCGACGCCCCTGCGGTCCGCAGCGAACTCGCCGCGATGGAGAAGGCGCTCGCCCCGCGCGACGCCAAGGCGGGCGACTGGCTCAACCGCCTCATCGCCACGCTCGGCCCCTCGACGCAGAAGAGCCGCGGCATCCGGGCGCTCGCCGACGCGCTCGGCCCCTACGCGGCGCGCCACGCCGCCCGTCCGGACGTGCAGATCGGCTACGCGCAGATCCTCGCGGCCGCCGG